>NZ_JBHTMU010000025.1:0-60964 GCF_042679605.1 Litorisediminicola beolgyonensis | reverse complement strand
GCGCCGCGCTCGGGCCGGGCTGACGCCCGGCCGCTCCCGCAGCGCTCGCGGCTGCGCCGCGTTGGGGGCGCGTGGCGGTTTTGGGCTGTTTGCTAGACTGCTGAGGCTGGTGGCAGATCGCGAAAGTCTTTGCTGGGGAGGCGGTTCAGGGGCAGGTCTGCCCTGAACGCGCCAGGTCGAGTGTGGGGCGGACCGGGCGCGCCTCAAGGCCAGGCCGCGGCAGGGCCGCGGAGCCCTGCGGGCTGCCTTGACCCGCGCCCGGTCCGGTTGGCGCCGGATGGGGAGCGGGGGTGCTGCGCGGTCAGAACGACTCGTCGCCGCTTTGTTGCCAGGGTTTCACGAGATTGCCAAAGCGCGTGAAGCGGCCTTCGAAGCTCAGCTCCACCGTGCCGATCGGGCCGTGGCGCTGCTTGCCGATGACCACCTCGGCCTTGCCGTGCAGGCGCTCCATCTCTTCCTGCCAGGCGGCCATCTTGTCGAGGTCGTGGTCGCCGGGCTTTTCGCGTTCCTTGTAGTATTCCTCGCGGAACACGAACATCACCACGTCGGCATCCTGTTCGATCGAGCCCGATTCCCGCAGGTCCGAGAGCTGCGGGCGCTTGTCCTCGCGGCTTTCCACCTGGCGCGAGAGCTGCGAGAGCGCGATCACGGGTATGTTGAGCTCCTTGGCGATGGCCTTCAGGCCCATCGAGATCTCGGCGATCTCGTTCACCCGGTTCTCGGCGGTGCCGCGCACCAGCTGCAGATAGTCGACCATCAACACGTCGAGCCCGTGGGTCCGCTTCAGCCGCCGCGCCCGGGCGGCGAGCTGCGCGATGGGCAGGGCGGGCGTGTCGTCGATATAGAGCGGGCAGGCCTCGAGGCTCTTGGCCGCCTCGACGAAGCGGCGGAACTCTTCCTCGGTCATGTCGCCGCGGCGGATCTGTTCGGAGGGCACCTCGGCGGCCTCGGAGAGAATCCGCGCCGCCAGCTGTTCGGCCGACATTTCGAGCGAGTAGAAGCCCACCACGCCGCCCTCGATCGCGCCTTCCGAGCCGTCGGGCTTGATGCCCCGCTTGTAAGCCTTGGCGACGTTGAAGGCGATGTTGGTCGCAAGCGAGGTCTTGCCCATCGAGGGCCGCCCCGCGAGGATCAGAAGGTCCGAGGGGTGCAGGCCGCCGAGCTTCTTGTCGAGGTCGATGAGCCCGGTGGAGATGCCCGAAAGCTTGCCCTCGCGCTGGTAGGCGGCGTTGGCGACGTTCACCGCGTCGGTGACGGCGCGCAGGAAGCTGACGAAGCCCGACTCGGTCTGGCCCTGCTCGGCGAGCTTGTAGAGCGCCTGCTCGGCCTCGACGATCTGCTCCTTGGGCTCGGAGGCGACGTCGACCTTGGAGGCCTTGGCCGAGATGTCGCGGCCGAGCGCGATCAGGTCGCGGCGCACGGCGAGGTCGTAGATCATCTGCGCGTAGTCGCGGACCGCGAAGGACGACACCGCGGCCCCGGCGAGACGCACGAGATAGGTCGGCCCGCCGAGTTCCTGGAGACCCTCGTCATCCTCCATGAAGGCCTTGAGCGTCACCGGCGAGGCGAGGTTGTTCTTGGCGATGCGGGCGGCGGCGATCTCGTAGATGCGCGCGTGCACCGGCTCGTAGAAATGCTTGGCCTTGATGATCGACGCGACGCGGTCGTAGACGTCGTTATTGGTCAGGATCGCGCCGAGAAGCTGCTGCTCGGCTTCGATCGAATGCGGCATCGTGTCGGGCGCCTGGATCTCGGCGCCGGTCGGATTGAATGTCGCGACCTCGTTCATGCAGTCCCCCGATTCTGCGCGTTGTCACTGTGGGCGTCAGGGATAACCGTGCAGGTGCAGCGAGGGCAAAATGTATCTTTCTGTGGATAAGCCCGCTCGACGCTCCGCCCGGTGCGTATACCGGATATTGACGCGAATTGCTCGCGCGCGTCAATATCTGGGGTATCGCTGCGGCCTCTATGTCGCCAGAGCCACAGGTGTCGTCGCGAATGGAGCCTGACGCAACGTCAACTCCCGGAATCGCGACGGCCCTAGCTGCGCGCGGCCTGCCAGGCGCGCGGGTCGTCGAGGAAGCTCTCGACCTCGCTGAGCGTCGCCTGGTCGAAGGCACCGCGCTCGCGGGCGACCGCCAGCACGTCGCGCCAGGTGCAGAGGTGATGGAGCGCTACGCCGTGATCGCCCAGCGTCTTCTCGGTCTCGGGGAAGATGCCGTAGTAGAAGATCACCGCGGTGTGCCCGCAGGTCGCGCCGGTCTCGCGGATCGCATCGACGAAGCTCAGCTTGGAGCCGCCATCGGTGGTCAGATCCTCGACCAGAAGGACGCGCTGGCCCTCACTCATCGCGCCCTCGATCCGGGCGTTGCGGCCATAGCCCTTGGGCTTCTTGCGCACATAGGTCATCGGCAGGCCCATGCGCTCGGCGACGAGCGCAGCGAAGGGGATGCCCGCGGTCTCGCCCCCGGCGATGTTGTCGAAGGCCTCGAAGCCCGCGCGCCGCATCACCGTCACCGTCAGGAAATCCATCAGGGTCGAGCGGATGCGCGGATAGGAGATGAGCTTGCGGCAGTCGATATAGGTCGGGGACGGCAGGCCCGAGGCCAGGGTGAACGGGTCGGTGGCGTTGAAATGCACCGCGCCGATCTCGAGGAGCATTCCCGCGCTCAGCCGGGCGATCTCTTCGGGCGAGGGGTAGGACGAGGGGATCATGGCGGGCTCCGTGTTGCTCGCCCCGGGACTTACCCCCGGAGCGGGCGGAAAGCCAAGCCCCGGCTGTGCGCCGGGGCCAATGGATCAGGCGTCGACGCGCCAGTGCAGCGGGAAGCCCGGATCGAAGAGCGTCACGGTTTCCTCGCCCGCCGAGATCGTCTCGGGATATTCGACGGGATCGCCTTTGGTGAGCGTGATCGTCTCCTCGTTCGGGGACAGGCCGTAGAAGGCGGGGCCAAAGAGCGAGGTGAAGCCTTCGAGCGCGTCGAGGCAGCCATCGGTCTCGAAGACCTCGGCCAGGATCGACAGGGTGTTCGGCGCGGTGAAACAGCCCGCGCAGCCGCAGGGCGACAGCTTGGCGCGGTCGGGATGCGGCGCGCTGTCGGTGCCGAGGAAGAAGCAGCTCTCGCCCGACATCGCTGCGGCGCGCAGCGCCAGCCGGTGGGTTTCGCGCTTGGCGACGGGCAGGCAGTAGTAATGTGGGCGGATGCCGCCGACGAGGATGTCGTTGCGATTGATCACGAGGTGATGGGTGGTGATCGTCGCGGCGAGGTTGTCGCCGCCACAGCGGGCATATTCGACACCGTTGCGGGTGGTGATATGCTCCATGATCACGCGCAGCTCGGGGATCTTCCGCCGGAGCGGGTCGAGCACCGTGTCGATGAACACCGCCTCGCGGTCGAAGATGTCGATCTCGGGGCGGGTGACCTCGCCATGCACGCAAAGAGGGCAGCCGATCTCGGCCATTTTCTCCAGAACGCCCGCGACCCGGTCCATGTCCGTGACGCCGGAGGCGGAGTTCGTGGTCGCGCCCGCCGGGTAGAGCTTGACCGCGGTGATGAGGCCCGAGCGATGCGCCTCGGCCACGTCCTCGGGATCGGTGTCGTCGGTCAGGTAGAGCGTCATCAAGGGCTCGAAGCTCTGACCCTCGGGCAGCGCCGCGAGGATGCGGTCGCGATACGCGATGGCGTCCTCGCCCCGAACCACCGGTGGCACGAGGTTCGGCATGATGATCGCGCGGCCGAAATGGCGCGCGGTTTCGGGCAGCACGGCCTCGAGCATCTCGCCGTCGCGCAGATGCAGATGCCAGTCATCGGGACGACGAAGGGTCAGGCTCTGGGTCATGTCCAAGCGCATACCACGCGCCGTGCCGCGCGCGCCAGCGCGTTGATGCGCGGAGGTTTATTCGGCCGCAGTGTCCGCGACCGCATCCGCGGTCGTGCGGTCGAGCGCGCGGATGCGTCGCGCGAAGAAGCGGCCGCCGACATGTTCGTGCGCGAGCGTCGCCACGCGGAGCGCGCGGGCGTACTGGCCCCGGCGTTCGCATTCGAGCGTCAGGCGGCGCAGGTAGGGCGCGTGATCGTGACGGCTGCGCGAGAGCCTGCCGATCAGCGCCGGGGTCACCTCGCCTCCTGCCGCCGCGACGAGGAGCGCGTCGAGCATCTCCATGCCGACAAGCGTGCCCTCGAGCGCCGGGCCGAAGGAGCGCAGCGGCACGCGCGTCACGTTCTTCCGGCGGAAGAGCGCCGCGTGCATCGCGTCCTCGGTCTCGCGCGGGTCGTAAAGCAGGGTGGCCTGCATCGCCGCCTCGATCATATCGGGAGCGTAGCCGTAGCGGTCCGAGAAGGACAGCGCGCGCATCTCGGTGAAGCGCTCGTCCCAGATCGCGATATCCGGATCGAGCGTCGCCTGCGGCTGCAGCAGCACCACCTGCGCCCCGGGGGCGGCGACCGAGAAGGCGGCGGCGGCGTATCCGGCGGGGCCGGCGCCGTAGAAGAGGACACGCGCGAATTCGTCGAAGAAGCCGTCATCGGTCATGTGGTCGAACATGTCGAAGACGCGCGGGTCGCGGAACCAGGTCTCGTCCCGGCAGGTCAGGGCGAGATGCGACCAGTTCTGTTCCTGGGCCAGCGCAGCGCGGGGCGGCAGCGCATCGCGGGCAGTGGCTCCGAAGCGGTCGAAACTGACGAGCAGCGTGTCGCCGCGCTCGATGTAGAGCGCCGCGTGTCCGGTGCCCAAGGGCTCGAAAAAGCCCTCGCGCGCGCCGACCCGGCGCATCGCCTGCCGCCATTCCTCGAACTCAGGCGGCGTCGCGGTGTCCGCGCCGGTGCCTTCGGCCTCGCTCGTCATCTCATCCCCCACATGATGGCCCCCGGAAAACGCTCGGCTCGTCCGAACGCGGCCCCGGGTCGCAGCGCCTTTATCATAACCCTATCAGGCAGAATTGGGCCAATTGAGCGAAATTTGAAGGGTCAGCCGGTCCCGGCGTCGCTCAGAGCGCGCGCCTTTTGCCCGTAATGCACAAGAAACGCCGCTTCGCGACGGCTGAGCGGGCGCGAGGGCGGCGTGGTCATCAGACGTCCCAGAAGCGCGCGGAACGGCTCTTCGAGCATCAGCGCTTCGAATTGCGCCTTGCGCCACTGGACCGCCGCCTCGTGCAGCCGCGCCAGTTCCGGATCGGCGGCGAGCGCCGCGCGGTGTTCCGCGGCTTTCGGCGCGAGGGCGAGGATCGAGCGGTCCTCGTCGGTGTTGAAATTGCGCTCGACCCAGTAATCGAGGTCCAGCACATGGTCGGAGTGGACCGCGCGGCCGCGCGCGGCCTTGAGCACATAGCTCTCCATGTCGCCCAAGGGGTAATGGTTCAGCTGCGCCAGCGCGGTGTTCGACTGGCCGAAATTCGAGAAGATCCGCCGCGTCCGGAACTGCGCATCAAGCTCGCGCCCCTCGCCATCGAACCAGCGCGCGCTGAGCGCCCGGTCGCCATCGGGATCGCGCGGGCGGTGTACGCCGGGTTTCCGGTAGGTGCCGTCATTGCGGTAGAGCGTCTTGAACATCGCCGCGCGCCACGGCCAGAACATCACCGCAGGCGCGGCGCGCAGAAACCGCTCGGGCACCGGGCGGTCTTCGTAGCGGGCGATGCCGGAATTGCCGAAGAGCCGCCAGGTCAGGGTGATCGCCTGCGCCTCGGGCAGCGCCGCGATCAGCGCGGGCAGGGTGCGGTCGCCCACATGCACGTTGACGAACTCGTCCACGTCGAGCGGCAGGATCCAGTCGGCGCGCCTAAGCTCGTCGGTCCTGGCGGCGGTCTTCAGCGCGGTGAACTGGATGCCGCCCTGATCATAGGGCCCGTCGTTCCTGAGATGGGTGACATGCCCCAGCGCCTCCAGCCGGTCGAGAAGCGCGTCGGTCCCGTCGTCGCAATCGTTGGTGAAGGCAAGGACATGGCTGATGCCGCAGGCCTTGTGATGGGCCAGCCAGTCGAGCAGGAACGCGCCCTCGTTGCGGACGCAGAGGATGGCGAGGATGTGCGGCGCTTCAGAAGCCACGCTTGAAGCTCACCACCTTGGCGTGGCTGGTCTTGGCGAAATAGGTGAGGCCCGCGCGGTGGAAGCCGTCGAACACCGCCTGGACGCCCGCCTGTCCGATCCATTGCGGATGCAGCTCCACCACCGCGACGCGCAGTCCGGACCAGTCGGCGGCGGGCAGAAGATGCGCCTCGGCCCCTTCGATGTCGCAGACCAGGAAGGTCGGCTGAAACTCGGCGATCAGCGCATGAATGTCCTGCTGCGGCACCATCGCGGTCTCGACGATATTGCTCTCGCCCGCGTCGAGATCCATCGAGGAGGCGAGGAAATTCGTACGGATGTGAAAGGGCAGGTCGGGCCCGGGCCCGTCGGCCAGAAGCGCGTTGGTGACCGAGCAGGTCGTGAACCCGTTCAGCTCATGCACCCGGCGGATATAGGGCACCAGCCGGGGATTGGCCTCGAAGCTGCGGATCTCGGCGGCGCGGCCATCCTTGGCGAGGAGCGACGAGATGTAGCCCACGCCCCCGCCGATCTCGAGCACCCGGTCGCCCTTGCGCACCAACTGGCGGATCGCGGTCGCTTCCTTCACCTCGTAGCCACCCGAGCGGATCGAGCGCCGGAACCGAGGACCCAGGATCGCCTTGTCGACCGGGAAGCGGACGCCGTCGGGACTGGCGATGATCTTCTCTTTTTCGGGCAGGTTGCCGCCGTCCATCTCAGGTCTCCATGTCGAGGGCGAGCGCATAGGCCACGCGTTCGGTTTCCGAGAGCTTCAGCTCGACCGCCTTCTGGTAGAGCTCTTCGAACTCAGGCGTGGCGTGCAATTCGTCGGCCTTGGCACGGTGCCAGGCGAGGCCCTTCTGATGCCACTCCTGCAGCACCGGATCGGCGAGAAGCTGGTAGTATTCAGCTCGGAGGCGCGGCAGGTTGCGCTGGATGGTGATGTCGCGCACGTCCGACCAGTCCATGCGGATCCAGTAGTTCAGGCCGATCGAGCGATCGACATGCAGCGCGCGCCCGCGCTGGCGCTTCACAAGAAAGCTCTCCGCCGAGCGCAGCGCGTAATGGTTGAGCTGCAAAAGGTCGTAGCCGATGGATTTCTTGGAACTGCGCCAGCCGTTCTTGATCGCCTCCGCGGTCATGTCCGCTCCGGAGCCGTTGACCCAACGCACTCTTTCTTCAGCGCCCGACGCCAGCTTGTTGGGTCGGTGGCAGGAGATTTTCGCGTAAGCCCCGATGTTGCGGAACATCGTCTTGTAGCCCCAGACCGTGTGCGGCTTGGGGCAGTATTTAGGGGCGCATAGATCGAACTGTTCGGTGACGAACCGATCTTCCAATGTGGTCACGCCGGAATGACCGAAGAGCCGCCAGGTCATCGCGATGTTGGTGGCGTCGGGCACGCGGTCCAGGAAATCGAAAATTGTCCCGTTGCCGCACCGCACGTTTATGAACTCGTCGACATCGATATGCGCGATCCAATCGGCGTTCTGGATCACCGGTTCCTTCAAAGCGCGATTGAGCGCGAATTGTTGCGGCGAGTTGCCTTTCCAGTCGTTGTTCCGACGGTGCTGCAACACGCCCATCGCCTGCAGACGCCCCAGGATCTCGTCCGTGCCGTCCTCGCAGTCGTTTGTGTAAATCAGAAAATCGTCGAATCCGATGGCGCGGTGATAGGCGACCCACTCGAGGATATATGGCGCCTCATTCTTCATGCAGCCGACGATGACGTTCCCGCTTCGGTTCTCGGGCAAGGGGCGGCGTTCGAGCTCCGTGAAAGGAGCGGCCAGCTCTTCCTCGTTGATCGCGCCGATCCGGTTGTGGGGGGCGTAGATCGAATTCTGGAGCTGCGCGAATTTCTGTTTTGCCAGGGGCGGCATCAGTCGCGCGGCGATGGGCGTCAGACCGCTTTCTTCGGGCGTGACGTCTTGCGTCTCTACGCCCCGCAAGTCCTCCGATGCGACAGCGGCCAGCGCCGCCAGTTCCTGCGCCTTCTTATCCTGCTCGTCCTTCGCCGCCCGTTTGATGCGCCAGCGGAAGGCCATCAGATATTGCGTGGCCCGGAAGCCGTATTTCGGATCGGCCTCCTGCCAGGGTCCGGCAGCCGGCCCGGCATCCAGCGTCTGCGCATCAAGTCCCGGATGCGCGCGCACAAGCTCGGCCAGATCCTCTGCGAACCGTGCGCTGACCGCCGATAGCTCTCCGGGATCGAGTGGCGGGCCATCCAACATGATCTCACCAACAAGCTTGCGCCAGAGTGGCCGGGACAGGATCGTGTCGGAGCGCTCCAGCATGCGGATCACCGCGTCGTTGAAGAGGCGCGCGCGCGTAAGCCAGGCCGCCGGAGGCTCCGTCGGGGGGCGAGCTGGTTCAGCCTTGCCGAAAGAGCTTGCGATGCCGAAAATCTCGCGCAGGGCCTCGGGCAGCTCATTGCCCCAAAGCACCTCTGGCGGGACGGTATGCAATTTGACCGTCCCCGCGCCGAAGGCCGCATCCCACTCCGTCACCAGGCGGCGCAGGTCCAGCCAATGCGGTGCGCCTTGCAACTCTGGGAAAACTCCGGCCTCTGGGCGCGACGCAGGCCAGGTCGCCAGCGCGGCGTCCCACCAGCTGGGCGCGTCCGCAAGATCGATCTCTTGGCTGAGCGGAACGGCGCGCCCGTCGATCACCTGCTGGGCATAGCGCCGCGCCAGCATCCGCGCGGGGGCATCGACGATGCCGACGATGTCGATCCGCTGGGAGATGGGCGCAAGAACGCTTTTCACGCGTGCCAACTCGCTCATGTTCCTAAGCGACGTGCCCAACTGGTGGCAGGACAGGATCAGCGTCTCGACACCCTCACGTCGCGCCTCGATGGCCAGGCTCTCGGCCACATCCGCGAAAAGCGCGCGCTGTTTTTCCGGGAGTATGAATCCGCGGTTGAACCGCAGCGTATCGACCGCGTCAGGATCGCTGACCGCCATGAAAAGCCGTGTGTGGTTCTTCGCGCCCGGTCCCCGTGCATAAAGCACGCCTTTCCCCAGAAGCTGCTCGCGCTTGTCGTTGAACACGCTTTGAATACGCTCGGCGATGACCGGCTCGGGCCCGATATGCAGAACAATCCTCATTCGGTCGTCTCCGTGGTGCCCGCCTTTGCGGCGCTGTCATCCGTTTCTGCGGCACCTTCCGCTGTCTGGTCTTTCGGCACGGATGGGTTCGCATTTGCTTTGCCCCACCACGGGATGGAGATTCCCAAGAACGCCTCTAGCTGCCGCGGCGCGTCTGGATCGGCGATGTCGTATTCCAAGAAGTCGGCGCTGTCCGCAAAGGCGTGGCGGGTGAATAAATAATGCCCCGTCACCCAGCGCTCGAGTTCGGACGTGGTCTTGCCGTAACCAGCTGGCAGGCCGGGAATGCTGTATTTCGGCAGGCGTCGAGATCCTAGGTTCGACCACCGCATCATCGAATCCACGATCTCCTCCGCAGGCCGGTGTGAAAGCACGAATTTAGCGCCGGGATGCCGATCGCGAATGCACTGGATCAGCGGGAAATCCAGCTGAGGCCACAGCGAGAAGCTCTTCGATGCAGTGGAAATCTCGGCGAAGGCGTCGAACTCGGGCAACAGCGCAAGAGGATCGCCGTGTTTGAAATACCCATCATAGAGCAGCTCGCCGAGAAATCGGTCCTGAAGTCCGGCGTCCGAGCTCTGACCAGGCTGGATCTTCCAATCCGCCACTGCCAGACCGGCCCGCTTCAGCGCGCGCGCAAAAGTTGTCGTGCCCGATTTCGGCAAGCCAAGATTGATGACGCGCAAACGGCTCATAGGGACAGTCCGAGCTCTTCCATCAATTCGGGCTCGCCCGGCGGCAAAGCCGGTGCGCAGGACAAACGGGCATGCAGTTCGGCGTAGAAGGGATCGCCCAACAATCGGTCTCGCTTGGCGCGGTGGCGCGCGACGCATTCCTCGTGCAGCCGTCTGATCTCCGGGTCGTCCTTCATCTCCGCCAAGGCCGCCTCGAGCTTCGGCAACATCCGAAGGATACTCCGATCCTCCCAGGCAGGATCGTTGCGTTCCCGCCAATAGGTGTCGTCGAACGCGCGGTTCTCGCGATTGACGTCACCGCGGTCGTTTTTGACGAGGTAGCTGTCCAGCGAGCGCAACGCGTAATGATTCAACGTGGCCAGTCGGCGCGCGCCCGCTGCCGGAAACTTGCGGATGCGTCGCGGATTGGCCGCCATCAGGAACTTGGGCGGCACTTTCCGGCCCGATCCGTCCGTCCAGCGAGGCCGCGCCCGTTCGTCGAGCCCCTTGCGGAAGAAAGGCCGGTGCGCGCCATAGTACTGCAACGGAAAATCGGACCGTGTGAGCGTCTTCACCTCGATCGCGCTTTCCGCGCACCAAAGGTCAGGATTGTGGCTGCGCGTGAACTGGGCGATCACCGGAGCGTCACGAAAATCCGACACACCGCCATTGGCGAAGAACTGGAACGTAACCGAGATCGCTTGCGGATCGCCGCATGCCATCACCAGAGCAGGTATCGTGTGATCGCCCGCGTGGATATTCAGGAACTCGTCGACATCGGCGATCCAGACCCAGTCCGCGCGCTGCACCACCTCCTCATGCGCCGCCGCCTTGAGCGCCTCCATCTGATAATTCCGACCTTCCGCCGGGTTCGGCAGATGAACCACACCTCCCCGCGCGCTCAGCGCATCGAGAAGCGTATCGGTGCCGTCGTCGCAATCGTTCGAGTAGAACAGGAAATCGGTCACACCGATCAGACGATTGTAAGCGATCCATTCCAGCAGGAACGGGCCTTCGTTCTTCACGCAGGTGATGGTGGTGATCTTCATGCCCGCGTCCCGTTTCTGCCGGGACGGCCGACGCATGACGGCGCTGTCGCCATGATGATGTCCTGTTGCTGCCCGCTCGTGTGCCGCGCCTTCTGGCGGCGTTTTTCTTGGGCCGAACTATTGCACCGGGCCCGTGTTGCGTCAATTCGGCGCTGAGAATGCCGCCTATTTCCTGTCCGGGTGCGACCTTCGCACCATTGACGCCCGGGCCGTGGCGGGCGACCTCTGACGGGCGGGAGGAGACTGACCATGACCGAGATCGCATCCATCGACGCCGTGCAGGACATGCTGGGCAAGACCGGCTATGTCTGCGGGCGCTCGCTCGCGACGGTGGTGTTCCTGGCGCTCCGGCTCGGACGCCCGCTCTTTCTCGAAGGCGAGGCCGGGGTCGGCAAAACAGAGATCGCGAAGGCGCTCGCCGCCGCGCTCGACCGCAAGCTGATCCGCCTGCAATGCTACGAGGGCCTCGACGCCTCCTCGGCGGTCTACGAGTGGAACTTCCCCGCCCAGATGGTGGCGATCCGCACCGCCGAGGCCGCGGGCGGCGCCGACCGGGACGCGCTCCGGACCGAGCTCTTCTCGGACGAATATCTGGTCGAGCGCCCGCTGCTCGAAGCGATGCGCCCCGACGAGCGCGGCGCGCCGATCCTCCTGATCGACGAGCTCGACCGTACCGACGAGCCCTTCGAGGCGTTCCTGCTCGAAGCGCTGTCGGATTTCCAGGTGACGATCCCCGAGCTTGGAACCGTCAAGGCGCCCGAGCCGCCGATCGTGATCCTGACCTCGAACCGCACCCGCGAAGTGCATGACGCGCTGAAGCGTCGCTGCCTCTACCATTGGGTCGACTACCCAGATTTCGAGCGCGAGATGGCGATCCTTCACACCCGCGCCCCCGAAGCCGCCGAGACCCTGTCGCGGCAGGTGGTGGCCTTCGTCCAGCGTCTCCGGACCGAGGACCTCTTCAAGAAACCGGGGGTGGCCGAGACCATCGACTGGGCGAAATGCCTGCTCGCGCTCGATGTCATCGACCTCTCGCCCGAGGTGATCTCGGACACGCTCGGAGCGATCCTCAAATACCAGGACGACATCCAGAAACTGAAGGGCTCCGAGGCCAAGCGCCTGCTCGACGAGGCGAAGGCGTCGCTGGAGCCGGCGTGATGTCGGCAGGGCTCCGCGGCGGAGCGCCAGCCGAAAGCGGGCTGTGCGTATTTGGAAAAAGAAGAAGCCCAAGGGCGCTCTTCGCGTTTCTTCTTTTTGAAAATACGCATGCGACGTCTGGGCTGGGGTCGCGGCATGGCTGAATACGCTCCGATCGAGTTGCCGGACAATCCGCGGCTGGCGCAGAACATCACGCATTTCGCGCGCGCGCTTCGCCGGGCGGGCCTGCCCGTGGGCACGGGCCGGGTGATCGACGCCATCCGTGCGGTCGAGGCGGCGGGCTTCACCGAGAAGCGGGATTTCTTCTGGGTGCTGCATGCCTGTTTCGTGTCGCGCCCCGAGCATCGCGCCACCTTCGCGCAGATCTTCCGGCTCTACTGGCGCGATCCCCGCTATCTCGAGCACATGATGTCGATGATGCTGCCGGCCATCCGCGGCGTCCAGGAAGAACGCGTCGCGCAATCGGCCGAGAAGCGCGCGGCCGAAGCGCTTCTCGACGGGATGGCGCCGGAGATGCCCGAGCAGGAGGAGCGCGAGGACGACGAGGTCAGGATCGAGATCGATGCCAGCCAGACCGTCTCGGAGGAGGAGCGGCTGCGCAGTCTCGATTTCGAGCAGATGTCGACCTCCGAGATCGCCGAGGCCAAGCGCATGCTGGCGCGCCTGAAGCTCCCGGTGAAGCCGATCCCGACCCGGCGCGGCATGGCCGCGCTCCGGGGCGCGCGCGCCGACTGGCGGCGGACCATCCGGGCGGCAATGCGCCAAGGCGGCGAGATCCGGAGCATCGCGCGCCAGACGCCGCGGCCGCGCTGGCCGAACCTCGTGGTGCTTTGCGACATCTCCGGGTCGATGTCGCAATATTCGCGCATGGTCCTGCATTTCCTTCATGCCGTCGCCAACGAGAAGGGCGCGGGCTGGGCGAAGGTCCATGCCTTCACCTTCGGCACCCGGCTCACCAACATCACCCGCCATCTCGCCACCCGCGATGTCGACCAGGCGCTGAAATCCGCGGGCGCCGAGGCGCAGGACTGGGAGGGAGGCACACGCATCGGGTCGTCTCTGCATGTCTTCAACCGCGACTGGTCGCGCCGCGTGATGGGGCAGGGGGCGGTGGTGCTTCTGATCACCGACGGGCTCGACCGCGACACATCCGGCGATCTCGAACGCGAGATGGAGCGGCTGCATCTCTCCGCGCGGCGGCTGATCTGGCTCAACCCGCTTCTGCGCTGGGACGGGTTCGCGCCCAAGGCCGCGGGCATCCGCGCGATGCTGCCGCATGTCGACAGTTTCCGCGCCGGGCATTCCATCGCCTCGCTCGAAGCCCTCGCGGCAGCGATCTCCACCCCCGAGGACATGGGCGAGAAGGTCCGGCTCATGCGCCTCATCGAGGACTGACCGGCAAAGTTTCGCCTGTGTCTCGCCTTTTCGCGGGAACTTACCCACCTGTCCCGCGCGTTGTGCCGCACACATGCTGCCGGACAGGGTAGCGCATAACCGCGTTGAGGTACTCAGATGACGTCCCGAATCTTGAAATCGACCACCGCTCTGGTGTTGGCCGCGAGCCTTGTTGTGCCGCAGCCGCTGCTCGCTCAGGGCAATGGCAACGGGAAAGACGGTCAGGGCAATGGCAAAGGCGCCAATGCCGAGATGCAGCTCGACAAGCTGTTCGCCAAGCTCGAGCTCGATGCCGCCGACCTGTCGAAGGACGAAGTGATCGAGGAACTGCGCGCGATGCGCGAGACCGCCAAGAATGACGGCCGGGCCAAGCGGATCGACCGCGCCATCGCGCTTCTCGAAAGCGACGAGGGCGATGCGGCACTGGCCGCTGCGAAGTCCGCGGACGCGGCAAGCGACGCGGTCGCCGACGCGCTTCCGCAGGGCGAGATGGAGGTCGCGACCGCCGAGGAAGCCGCCGAGCCGATGCAGGAGGGTGACGCAGAGGTCACCGAGGCGTCGCAGGCCGAGCCCGAAGCGCAGGCCGAGGCCAATGCCGCGCCCGAGGCCGACGCCAATGCGAACGCGCAAGGCAACGCCAATGCAAACGCGCAAGGCAACGCTGATGCGAACGCGCAGGGCAACGCCGAGGTCGCTGCCAATGCCGATGCCAATGCCAATGCCGAAGCCTCCGCCGAGGCGGCGCCTGAGGCCGAGTCCGCGCCCGAGTCCGAGATGGTCTCGGTCGACGAGGCCGAGAACGATCCCAATATGGTCGAGGCCGAGCCCGAGCAGGCCACCGGCAATGAGCGCTCCGCCGAGCGGGCCAATGAGAACAGCCAGGTTGCCGACGACGCCGCGGCTTTGGAAGAGGCGCTGAGCGCCGAGGGTGCTGCGGGCGGCGCTGCCGTCGACGGTGCAGCCGCCGGGTCCGGCGCTGCAGCCGGTGCCGCCGGTGGAGCCGCCGTCGGCGCCGCGACCGGCGAGGCGCAGGCCGACAATGAGCAGGTGATCGAAGAGACCGCCTCGGCAGGCTCCGAGGCGACGCCCGAGCCCGAGCCCATGAACAGCGAAGAGCAGGCGGCCGTCGAGGCCGAGGCCGACGCCGCCGCCGCGGCCTCTGCCGCCGCGACCGCCGATCCGGAAACCGCCGATGCTCAGGTCGTGACCGAAACCGTGACCGAAGAGAACTCGCGCTCCTCCTCCGAGGAGTTCGACACCAGCATCAAGGACGCCCAAAAGAACCGGAAGTCCAAGGCCAACCGCGAGACCGCCGACAATAATGACGATGGCGGTGACGGCGGCGATATCGGCCGTGCCCTGACCGGTGCGGCTCTGGCCGGGCTCGGCGCCATCGCGCTCAACCAGATTCTGCGCGGCGACGAGCAGGTGGTGGCCGATACCGGCGACCGTGTCGTGGTCGAGCGTGACGGCCAGTATCGCGTTCTGCGCAACGACGACGCGCTTCTCGCCCAGCCGGGCTCGAACGTGACGACCTACCGCTTCGATGACGGCTCGACCCGCACCGTGGTCGTCCGCGAAGACGGCACCGAAATCGTCACCATCCGCGCCGCCGATGGCCGGGTTCTGCGCCGCACGCGCACCATCCCCGGTGGCGAAACGGTCGTGCTTTTCGACGACACGCAGGCCGCTCAGGAGGTCGTGGTCAACGAACTGCCGCAAACGAACGAGACCAACCGGCAGGCGATGAACTTCCGCGAACTGGACAGCGAGGCGCTGGCCGCGGCCCTTGCCCAGCAGGAGCCCGAGGCGGTGAACCGCCGCTTCTCGCTCGGCCAGATCCGCAATATCGACGCGGTGCGCCAGTTGGTTCCGGAAATCAACGTAGACACGATCAACTTCCAGACCGACTCGGCGGTGATCCGTCCCGAAGAGGCGGAAGAGCTGTCGGCCCTCGGCCGGACGCTGCGCGCGATGATCGAGGAGAACCCCGCCGAAGTGTTCCTCATCGAGGGCCACACCGACGCGACGGGCGCCTATAGCTACAACCTGGCGCTCTCCGACCGCCGTGCGGAGTCGGTGGCGCTGGCGCTGACCGAGTATTTCGACGTGCCGCCGGAAAACATGGTGGTGCAGGGCTATGGCGAGAGCGATCTCCTGATCGAGACCTCGGACAGCGAGCGCGCCAACCGCCGCGCCGCCGTGCGCCGGATCACGCCGCTCCTGCAAGGCAGCTGAGGCAGACCTCACCCACGGACCGCGACCGACGCCCCCGGAGACATCTCCGGGGGCGTTTTCGCGTGGCAAGCGGCGATCTCTTGCCGAGACCTGTCGCGCGGCGCGGACCTTCCACGCCCGCCGCGCGTTGATCCCGCAGAGCCCATTCTGCCGGAGACCTCCGATGCCCGATCTCGATCTCGACGATTTTCTCGACCGCCTCAGCCGCCGTCTGCACCTGCGCGAGCCCACCCATTTCGAGCGGGTCCGCGAAAGCCCCTACCTGCCCGCCGCGGGCGCCGCCCTCGCCGTGGGCGCGACCGTCGTGGTCGGTCTCTTCCTCTGGCGCAGCTTCGCCCATGCCGAGGGCAGCGGCCGCCCGATCACGCTGATCCCGGAGCGCGGATCGGAGAGCCTGGAGAATGACGGGGTCTTCGCCGATCTCGACCCCGAGACCCGCAGCCTTGTCGGTCTGAAATGGGAAAACCGCCCCGTGGTGATCTTTGCGCCGTCGCGCGCGCATCCGGGCTATGGCAAGCAGCGGAAGATCCTCGAAGAGGTCCGCGACGGACTGATCGACCGCGACATCGTGGTTCTGAGCGACACCGATCCGGCGCAGGAGGGCGCGCTGCGCGACCGCTACGGCGCGCATGAGTTCGAGGTTCTGCTGATCGGCAAGGATGGCGCGATCAAGCTGCGCCGGACCGAGCCGGTCTCGGCGCAGGAGTTGTTCGAAACGATCGACGCGATGCCGATGCGGCAGCGCGAGATGAAGGACGGCTGACGCTCAGGCGACCTTGTCCGCGAAGGCCCCGCGCCAGAGCGCGACGAGGTCCCCAAGAGGCGCGGCGGCGCCCCCCATCGTGAAGCTGTCGCCGCCGAAGCTGCCGACGCGCGTCACCGGAACACCCGCGGAGCTCGCGGCGGCCTCGAGCGCTGCCGCGCCCTCCTCGGAACAGGCCACGAGATAGCGGGCTTGGTCCTCGCCGAAGAGCGTCGGGACATCGCCGGGCGCGAGCGTCAGGCCAAGACCCGAGGCCTCAGCCATCTCGAACCCCGCAAGCGCGAGCCCGCCATCGGCCAGATCAGTCGCCGCCCGTACATGCGCGCGGTTGTCCCTGAGGAAGGTGCCGTTGCGCTTTTCCGCATCGAGATCGACCGCCGGGGCGTCGCCATCCTCGCGGCCCAGAACCTCCGCCAGCAGCGCCGATTGGCCAAGGTGTCCTTGCGTCTCGCCGATCACCAGCGCCACGTCTCCGGCCTCGGGCGGGCCGAGGATCGCCGTCTCACCGGCCGCGATCAGTCCCACCGCGCCGATGGTCGGCGTGGGCAGGATCGCGCTGCCGTCGGTCTCGTTGTAGAGCGACACGTTGCCGGACACGATCGGCATGTCGAGCGCCGCGCAGGCCGCGCCGATGCCTTTGATCGCGCCCACGAACTGGCCCATGATCGCGGGCTTCTCGGGGTTGCCGAAATTGAGGTTGTCCGTCGTCGCCAGGGGTTTGGCACCCACCGCCGAGAGGTTGCGATAGGCTTCGGCCACCGCCTGCTTGCCGCCTTCCTCGGGGTTGGCGCGGACATAGCGCGGCGTCACGTCCGAGGTGAAGGCCAGCTTCTTGTCGCTGCCGTCGACGCGGATCACGCCCGCGCCGAAGCCCGGCTGGCGCACCGTGTCGGCCATCACCTGGCTGTCATACTGGTCGTAGACCCAGGCGCGCGAGCAGTAGTTCGGCGCCGCGAGAAGCGTCTTCAGCGCCTCCATCGCGTCGATCTCGGGCAGATCGCCCAAGGGTTCGGCGGCGGGGGTCTGCTCCCAAGGACGGTCGTATTCGGGCGCATTGCCCGAGAGCGCCTTGAGCGGCAGGTCGGCCTTCACCTCGCCATTATGGACGATCAGGAAGCGGTCCTCGGCGATGGTCTCGCCGACGATGGCGAAATCCAGATCCCATTTCTCGAACACGGCGCGGGCCGCGTCCTCGCGCGCCGGGTCCAGCACCATGAGCATCCGCTCCTGGCTTTCCGACAGCATCATCTCGTAGGCGGTCATGCCCTCTTCGCGGCAGGGAACCTTTTCCAGATCGAGCCGGACGCCCAGCTCGCCCTTGTCGCCCATCTCGACCGCCGAACAGGTCAGGCCCGCGGCACCCATGTCCTGGATCGAGATCACCGCGCCGGTCTGCATCAGCTCGAGGCAGGCCTCCATCAGCCGCTTCTCGGTGAACGGATCGCCCACCTGCACCGTGGGGCGCTTTTCCTCGATGGTCTCGTCGAACTCGGCCGAGGCCATGGTCGCGCCGCCGACACCGTCGCGACCGGTCTTGGCGCCGAGATAGACCACCGGACGCCCGACGCCCGAGGCCGCCGAGTAGAAGATCTTGTCCGCATCCGCGAGCCCCGCGGCAAAGGCGTTCACGAGGCAGTTGCCGTTATAGGCCGCGTGGAAGCGCACCTCGCCGCCGACCGTCGGCACGCCGAAGGCGTTGCCGTAGCCGCCGACACCCTCGACCACGCCATGGACCAGCGTGCGGGTCCGGGGATGATCGGGCGTGCCGAACGACAGCGCGTTCATCGCCGCCACGGGCCGCGCACCCATGGTGAAGACATCGCGCAGGATGCCGCCGACGCCGGTCGCCGCACCCTGGTAGGGCTCGATATAGGAGGGGTGGTTGTGGCTCTCCATCTTGAAGACCACCGCCTGGCCGTCGCCGATATCGACGACACCGGCGTTCTCGCCCGGGCCGCAGATCACCTGCGGGCCGGTCGTTGGCAGGGTCCGCAGCCACTTCTTGGAACTCTTGTACGAGCAATGCTCGTTCCACATCGCCGAGAAGATGCCCAGCTCGGTGAATGTCGGCTCGCGGCCGATGATGTCGAGAATGCGCTGGTACTCGTCGGGCTTGATTCCGTGCGCCTCGATCAGCTCGGGCGTGATGGCCGGGTCCTGCATCGTGAAGCTCCCCTGGGACGTCGCGCGCTCTTTAGGTCAGGTAAGCCCGGAGGGGAAGGGGGCAGGGCGCTCTCGTGGGGCCTCGAGCACCCGCGCTGCCTGTGAAAGGCGCTCCGGGGCACGATCGGTGGCCAGATCCGGCCCGATGCGGATAGGCTTTGCGGCACACATCTGATCGGGAAGGGAGGGTGCGAGATGACCGAGGGACTTACGGGGCGCTGTCTGTGCGGCGCGGTCGCCTACCAGACCACAGGCGATCCGCTATGGGTGACGATCTGCCATTGCCGCTTCTGCCAGCGCGCGACCGGCTCGGACCGGATGATCGAGCCGATCTTCGAGCGCGACGCCTATGAGATCACGCGCGGATCGCCCGCGGTTTTCACTCTGCCCTCCGAGGGCAGTGGGCAGGACGTGCATGTGCAGTTCTGCGCCGCCTGCGGCACCAAGCTGGCCCTCACCTTCGCGCGCTGGCCGGACAGGCTGGGGCTCTATATCGGCACGCTCGACGACCCGGGCGCCATCGCGGTCACGCGTGAGAACAGCAAGCACATCTTCACCGGCGAGGCCCGTCCCGGCACCATCCTGCCGCCCGGCGTGCCGACCTACGAGTGCCACGTGGCCGAAGCAGACGGGACGCCCTGCGAACCGGTGGTGCATGAGGCGCCCTTCGTGGTGGGCGGCTGAGGCCTCGGTCTCCTGGCCTTACTGCGCCCTCACGGCGCGCCAGCCGCCTGCCGGGTGGCGCGGTCGAGCTGCTCGACGGGGCGCACCGGCTGGCCGTCTTCAAAAAACGGCGAGGCCGTTTCACCCCGGGCCCGCGCCATCGCGCCCCGCAAGAGCACGCCCCAGGCCACGCGCGCCATGCCGCGCTGGCGGACTTTCGTCTTCGCCGTCTCGGTGAACGCGAAATTCCGGCAGCGTCCGAACTGCGTGTCGCCCGGAGGCAGGATCACCCCGACGAAGGGCAGGGCCGGGCTGCCCAAGGTGTTGGCCATCGGCGTCCCGCAGCAGCCCGCGTACCAGCGCAGCACGCCCTTTTTCGACAGCCGAAATGCCTTGAGGGACGTCTCGCCCTTGGTGATCCGCAGCGCGCGCGGCAGGGTCTGGCGGATGAGCGTGCCGCCTGCCTTGTCCAGCCAGTCGGAGGCGCCGACATGGGTCGCGGCGGCTTGGCACCAAGGGCAGTAACAGGTGACCTGCGTGCCGGGCACGCCCGGGTCGACCTGCCATGCCATCGTGCCGCAGCGGCAGGAAAATTCGGTCATGGTTCCTCCAAATGTCTTTTGCGTCCCGCGCCCCGGCTCAGCGTCCGAGCCGCAGGATCAGCGCCAATGTCAGGCCCGGCGCGGCATAGGCCAGCGCCATGCCGGCCCAATCGGGCAGGTCGAGAAGGGTGTCGATCGCCACGAGGCCCAGGGACCACGGCATCCCGACAAAGATGAGCCAGACCGCCGCAAGCCCGTCCGGCTGGGTCCCGAAGAGCCCCTGCGTGCCGATGAGCGCCAGGGCCGCCGAGGCCAGCCAGGCCAGGGCAAAAAGACCTGCCCCCCAATGCCGCATCTCCGCTCCTTGCCAGCTTCTGTCCCCTCACTCTGCGCATAAAGCCATGACGAGATGACGAACCCAAGTCCGATCCCGATGGTGAGATCCCAGAAAAAAGGGCCGTCCGAAGACGGCCCAGAGGAAGAGGTCCGGTGCGGGCAGGGATTACCCGCGCCAGAACGCACGCCGGGATTCGCCGAAGGCCTCCCGCCGGGTGACGCCGATGTCGTTCAGCAGATGGTCGTCGAGATCGCGCAGCTGATGCCGGGTTCGGCGGCGCATCGACCAGATCTGGATCGCCGCTGCCAGTTTTACCGCCAGTGCCGCCGCCGGGACGAGGCGGGGCTCCGCGCCAAGGAGGGCGAGATGCGGGTTCTGGAGGGCGGGTGACATCGGGATATCCTTTCCGAATTGTATTGACACAATGCAGCGATGTGCTGCATGTAAATCGATACAAAGAAGCTATCCCCTGATCCACAGAAACATTGTCATGGATACAATTTCAGAACGCTTCGCCGCGGCTCCCGGGCCGAAATACCGCGCGCTGGCGACAGCGCTCAAAGAGGCCATCGCCGCGGGCGAGTTGACCCCCGGCGACCGTCTGCCGCCGGTGCGCGAGCTCGCCTGGACGCTGTCGATCACTCCGGGCACCGCGGCGCGCGCCTACACGATCCTGACCGATGCGGGCCGCCTGACCGCCGAGGTCGGCCGCGGCACCTTCGTCGCCGCGACGACGCGGCAACCGCCTGGACGCCCCGCGCTCCTGCCCGAGCCGCGCTGGCCGCAGCGCGCCGTCAGCGAAGAGACCGAGCAAGTCTCTCTCTTCTCACCGAAATTGCCGGACATGGGCCAGAGTGACCTGATCCGCGACGCCTTCGCCCGGCTCGCAAGCAGCCCGCCCGAGCGGCTCCTGAACTACCCCTCGCGACCCGCCTTCACCCCGGCGCGCGAAGCCGTGCTGGGGTGGCTCCGCGGCACGCCGCTCGGACCGGTGGACCAGCAGGATCTCGTCCTGTCCCATGGCGGCCAGAACGGCATCAGCCTCGTCATGCAGGCCGTGCTTCGCGGACCGAAGCCGGTGGTGCTGGTCGAAGAGCTGTCCTATCCCGGCTTCCGCCGCGCCGCCGAACTTCTCCGCGCCGAGGTCGTCTCCGTCCCGATGGATGCGCGCGGCATCGACCCCGAGGCGCTCGACCGGATCGCGGCGCAGAGCAGCGCGCAGCTCCTTTGTACCTCTCCCGAGGTGCACAATCCGACCGGCATCTTCACCGCCCTCGAGCGCCGCGAGGCCATCGCCGAGATCGCCCGCCGCCGCGGCTTCCATATCATGGAGGACGATTGCTATCGCACCGGGCGCAGCCACGAGCGCAGCTACCGCGCGCTTCTGCCCGAGCAGGGCTGGTACGTCTCCTCGATCTCCAAGCTCCTGACCCCGGCCCTCAGGATCGGCTTCGTCGTCGCGCCGAAGCCCTGGACCTCCGAGCTGCGCCGCGTCGCGGAATACGGCTTCTTTGGCATCGCCCAGCCGCTCGCCGATCTGGTGGCCGACATCCTGCCGCGCGCCGAAACGCTCGAGATCGCCGAGCGGGTGCGGCTGCGCGTCGCCGATTACGTCCGCGCCGCGGTCAATGCGCTCGGGCGCCACGATCTGATCTGGCGCGAGGACATGCCCTATCTTTGGCTGCGCCTTCCCGACGGCTGGCGAGCGGGTGCTTTCGTGCAGGCCGCCGAGGCGGTCGGCGTGCAGCTCCGCGCCGCCGACGAATTCGCGCTGCGCGACGGGCGCGCCCCGCACGCGGTCCGCATGGGCATCAACGCGCAGGTCGCGCTGGAAAGCTTCGAGGCGGCGATGGGCCGTCTGCGCGATCTCCTCGACAACCCGCCGGATCGGATCGCGGTCTGAGAAAACGATTGTTGCGATGGGGTATTTATATACCTATTTTTTAAACCATTGATTTGGCTTGATTAATACCGGCAAGCCCCGCTTGACTGGCCCCCGGCGATCTCTATAACCCGCCCATCGGATCACGCCGGTCCGGGACAAGTGTCCGGATGCGGCAGAACTACACGAACACCAACTCGAACCCAGGGGATTCCCCAATGAAAACCTTTTCTGCGACCCCGGCAGACATCGAGAAGAAATGGATCGTGGTCGACGCCGAGGGCGTCGTTCTCGGCCGTCTCGCCTCGATCGTCGCCACGCGGCTCCGCGGCAAGCACAAGCCCAGCTTCACGCCCCACATGGACATGGGCGACAATGTCATCATCATCAACGCCGACAAGGTGCAGATGACCGGCAAGAAGCGCGAAGAGAACTTCTACTGGCACACCGGCCATCCCGGCGGGATCAAGTCGCGCACCAAGGCGCAGATCCTCGAGGGCGCGCATCCCGAGCGCGTGGTCTTCCAGGCGGTCAAGCGCATGCTCCCGGGCAACCGCCTGTCGCGCAAGCAGCTGACCAACCTGCGCATCTATGCCGGCGGCGAGCATCCGCACGAGGCCCAGAGCCCCGAAGCGCTCGACGTCAAGTCGATGAACTCCAAGAACACCCGGACGGCGAAGTAACATGGCTGAGCAGATCAACTCCCTCGAAGAACTGGGCCAGGCCGCGGGCGTCGAGACCGTTGCCGTGGAACCCGAAACCTCGCGTGACCCGGTCCGCGACGAGCTGGGCCGCTCCTACGCGACCGGCAAGCGCAAGGACGCGACCGCCCGCGTGTGGATCAAGCCGGGCTCCGGCAAGGTCACCGTGAACGGCAAGGAAATGGCCGCCTATTTCGCGCGCCCCGTGCTGCAGATGATCCTGCGCCAGCCCTTCTCGGTGGCCGGCGTCGAGGACCAGTTCGACGTCATGGCGACCGTCAAGGGCGGCGGCCTCTCGGGCCAGGCCGGCGCGGTCAAGCACGGCATCTCCAAGGCACTCCAGCTCTACGATCCGTCGCTCCGCGGCGCGCTCAAGGCAGCAGGCTTCCTGACCCGCGACAGCCGCGTGGTCGAGCGAAAGAAGTACGGCAAGCGCAAGGCGCGCCGGAGCTTCCAGTTCTCGAAGCGCTGATCCAAATATCGGATCGACTGTTCAGGCGGGGCCCTCCGGGGCCCCGTTTTTTGTGGCGCGCTCGCCCGGCGATCGGCCCCGCGGCAGTCGTGGGGATGCGTATTTGGAAAAAGAAGAAGCCAAGGGCGCGCGCCCGGACCCGCGCGCCGTCGTTTGGCCAGAGGCGGGTCCGACCGCGCCGTGAGCGCGCCGCCCCCCACGGTCCGCTTGTTTTCATGTTTCTCCTTTTCCGAAAATACGCGGCAAGACGCCCGCCACGCTGAGCACCGCTCAGCCATAGGCGGCGAGCATGGCCTTCAGGTCGTCGAGCGTGTTGGCCTCTGAGACCGGCTTGTCGTGGCGCCAGCGGGACATCCTCGGGAAGCGTAGCGCCACGCCGGATTTGTGGCGTGGGCTCTTCTGGATGCCTTCGAAGGCGATCTCGAAGACATGTTCCGGCGTCACCTGCCGCACCGGACCGAAGCGCTGCAGGGTGTTCTTTCGCACCCAGGCGGTGATCTGGCGGAACTCTGCGTCCGTCAGTCCGGAATAGGCCTTGGTGAAAGGCACCAGCGCCTCTCCGTCGCGCACCGCAAAGGTGAAATCGGTGAAGAGATTGGCGCGGCGGCCATGGCCCTGCTGGGCGTAGATCATCACCGCGTCGATGGTCAGCGGATCGAGCTTCCATTTCCACCAGTCGCCGACCTTTCGTCCGACGCCATAGGCCGAGCTCCGGCGTTTCAGCATCACCCCTTCGGCGCGCTGGTCGCGGGCGGTGGCGCGGGTGGCGGTGAGCGCGTCCCATCCCTCGAAGTCGATCAGCGGCGAGGGGCGGAGCGGCGCTTCGGGGGGCAGGCCCGCCAGGAGCGCCTCCATCCGGGCAAGGCGCTCAGCCATCGGCTGCTGGCGCAGATCCGCGCCGCCCTCTTCCAGAAGATCGTAGGCCACGAGGATCACCGGCGCCTCGCTCAAAAGCTTTTTCGGCACCGTCTTCCGCCCGATCCGGCTCTGCAGCGTGTTGAAGGGCAGGGGCATGGCGCTCGCGTGGTCCCAGGCGAGGATCTCGCCGTCAAGAACCGTGCCATCGGGCAGGAAATCGAGCGCGCGGGCCAGTTCGGGAAAGCGGTCGGTCATCAGTTCTTCGCCGCGTGACCAGACATGGTGCGCGCCGCCCCGCAGCACCAGCTGCCCCCGGATGCCGTCCCATTTCCACTCCGCCTGCCACTCCTCGGGCGCGCCTAGGCTCTCGGGCGGATCGTCGAGCTGGTAGGCGAGGTAGAACGGGTAGGGCCGCGAGGCCTCGGCCTCGGGATCGCGCGCCTCGATCAGGCCGTGATAGCTGATCGTGTCGGGCGTCCAGCTGCCCATCAGCTTGTGCGCGAGGCTGGCCTCGTCCTGATCGGTCGCCTGCGCCAGCGCCCGGGTCATCAGCTTGCGACTGACGCCGATGCGGAAGCCTCCGGTGATGAGCTTGTTGAAAAGGAAGCGCTCGGTCGGGCCGAGCCTATCCCAGGCCGCGAGGATGCGGTCGCGGCGTTCTTCGGGCTGCAGCGCGGCCAGCGCGCGCAACTCGCCGATCCAGTAGCTCAGGCTCTCGTTCGAGCTCTCCTCTGCGGGCGGCAGGATAAGCGCGATGGTCTCGGCCAGGTCGCCGACGATGGGATAGGATTCCTCCAGAAGCCAGAGCGGCACGCCGGCTCGCTCGGCGGCCCATTCGCGCAGCTGCGTAGTCGTGACCGCGCGTTTCGGGCGGCGGCCGGAGAAGAGCGCGATGGTCCAGAGCTTGTCGTCGTCCGGCGCGTCGCGGAAATAGGCGGCCAGCGCCGCGGTCTTGGCCGAGGTTCGGGTGGTCTGATCGACCGCGGTGAAGAGCTCGGCGAAGCGTTTCACGATCCCACCTCCGCAGCGCTCGCGGCCTCGGGCTCGTCCTCCTCGCCGCCGAACTCGGTCGGCACCACCTTTGCGTCCCAGCCTTCCGAGGCGAGCCAGCGCGCGAAAATCTCGGTGTAGCCATGGGTCACGAAGACCCGCTCGGCCTGCGTCTCGCGGATCGCCTGCACCAGCCCGTCCCAGTCGGCATGGTCCGAGAGCACGAAGCCGCGATCCGCCGCGCGCCTGCGCCTGACGCCGCGCAGGCGCATCCAGCCCGAGGCGAAGGCCTGCGAGCTGGGTCCGAGCTTCCGCGCCCAGGGCGTGCCCAGAGCCGAGGGCGGCGCGATCACCAGCGCGCCCGGGTGATCGGCGATTTTCGTGTCGCCGGTGACCTGAAGGGTCTCCGGCAGATCGTAGCCCTGCGCCCGCAGCACCGCGTTCGTGCCCTCGACCGCGCCATGGGTCAGGATCGGGCCGATCCCGGGCTCCAGCATCGCCATGAGCCGCTGCGCCTTGCCGAGGCTGTAGGCGCCAAGGATCGCGGTCCGCCCGTCGGAAGCCGCCCCGCGCCACCACTCGTTCAGCTCCGCCGCGACCTCGGACTGGGGCCGCCATTTGAAGACCGGCAGGCCGAAGGTGCATTCCGAGATGAAGGCGTGGCAGGTCACCGGCTCGAAGGGCTCCGACAGCCCGTCGGGCGTGACCTTGTAATCGCCCGAGACCACCCAGACCTCGCCCGCCACCTCGACCCGGATCTGCGCCGAGCCGGGGATGTGCCCGGCGGGATGGAAGGAGACGCTGGCATCGCCGATCCGAAGCCTCTCGCCGTAGCCGATGCCCTCGGCGTCGATCTCGCCCAGCCGGTGGCGCATCACCGGCTGGGCGGCGTGGGTGGCGAGATAGCGCCGATGCCCCCAGCGCGCGTGATCGGCATGACCATGGGTGATGAGCGCCCGGTCGACGGGGCGCCAGGGGTCGATGTGGAAATCGCCCGCGGGGCAGTAGATGCCGCGCTCGGTGAAGGTCAGCACGTCCATGCGCCAGACCTAGGGGCGGGGAGGGCGCGAACCAGTCCCCGCGCGCTCTCAGGCGCGTGCGGCCTCTTCGTCCCGGTGCTGCGTTCCGCGGAAATGGGCGACGATTTCCGAGAGGACCTCGGCGCGGGTCTTGGGGTCGTCCATCAGCACCTCGTGCTCGCCGCCATCTACATGGACCAGCCGTCCGCCGGGCCAGCGCGCCATGCGCGTCTCGATCCGCGCGGTGTCGACGATGCGTTCGTTGGTGCCGAGGAAGGTCAGGCAGGGCAGGTCGGGCGCGGGGAGCTGCGCCAGCTCGCGACATTCGACCAGCGCCTCGTTCAGCCAGCGCAGCGACGGCCCGCCGAGCGCCAGTTCCGGCACCTCGGTGACCTGGCGGCGCATATAGGCGTACATCTCGGTGTCGCGGGTCAGGAGGTTGCTCTCGAAGCTTTCGGTGACGACGTAGCTTTCCGGCTTCGTGCCGGGCGCGGTCAGGTGACCAAGGCCGAAGCGCGCGCCCGACCAGCTGAGCGCCCAGGCGGCGGGGCGCATGGCGGTCGAGATCGAGATGCCCCACATCGGGCCGGTGAAGACCGCCGAGGCGACCTCGAGCCCCTCGGTCAGCGCCCGCAGGCCGATGCAGCCGCCCATGGAATGCGCCAGAAGATGCCAGGGACGGGGCAGGCCAAGCTCCTCGGCGGCGGCCACGGCGGCGGCGACGTCGCGCTGGTAATCGGCGAAGAGATCGACATGACCGGTGCGCGCATCCGGCAACAGCCGGTCGGACAGCCCCTGTCCGCGCCAGTCGACGGCCATAACGGAAAAGCCCGCCGCGGTCAGATCCGCGGCGGTGCGCCCGTATTTCTCGACATATTCGGTGCGCCCCGGAAACAGCAGCACCGTGCCTTCCGGGCTCTCGGCCTCTGCAATCGCCAGCCGGATGCGCTTGCCGTCATCGGTTCGGGCCCAGACCGCGCGGGTCTCGGGCGGCGCCTCGGCCAGCGCGGCGTGGAAGGGCGCCTCTTCGAGCATCAGGCCAGGAGCGCGGCGAGTTTCATCGCCAGCCCCATGTCGCCGTCGATGGAGAGCTTGCCCGACATGAAGGCCGAGGTCGGGTTCAGATCGCCCTCGAACATCTGGCGGAACACGTCCGGCTCGGCCGAAAGGGTGACATCCGCATCGCCATCGCCCTCGCGCGCGCCGTTCTGGTCGAGGATGAAGCTGCCTTCGCCTTCGAGGTCGAACTTGGCCGTGCCGCCTTCGATGCCCTCGCCGCCAAGCTTCTCGTTCAGCGCCTTGATCGCTTCCTGGGTATACTCGCTCATCGCTCTTGCCTTCCCTTCGGGATCTCTTTCGTGATCGGGCGCTCTCTGGCAATTCCCGGGACACGCGTTACAGTTGGGGCCAAGATGACTGCGCATGCGCCCAAGATCAAATCTGTCGTTGCGGCATTTCTGCTGAGCCTCCCGCTGTGCCCGGGCGGCCCCGCCCTGGCGCAGGCCGGGAGCGAAAAGAGCGACGGGCTTCTGGAACGCCTGGCCGAGGCCGAGGATGCCGTCACCGCAGGCCGCATCGAGCGCGAGATCCGGCTGGAATGGTCGAAATCCGGCTCGGCGGCGATGGATCTGCTGCTCAAGCGCGGGCGCGACGCGCTCGAGGTGAACGAGGTCGGGCGCGCCATCGACCACCTCACCGCTCTAACCGATCATGCGCCGGCTTTTGCCGAAGGCTGGCACGCGCTGGCGCTCGCCTATTACACCGACGAGCGGTTCGGCCCGGCGGTCTATGCCCTTGAGCGGACCCTCGCGCTCAATCCGAATCATTTCGGCGCCCTGCGCGGCCTCGGCGCGGTCTTCGACCAGCTCGAGAAGCCCGCGCTTGCCTTTGACGCCTATTCCCGCGCCGCCGCGCTTCGGCCGCATGACGAGGATATCGACGCCGCGCTCGAGCGGCTGAACCGCGCCGCGCGCGGCATGTCGCTCTGACCTGATCCGCCTTCGAAGGACTGGCCCCCATGCCCTACAAGGCCCGGATCGCGGCCATTCTCGGCCCGACCAATACCGGCAAGACCCATTACGCCATCGACCGGATGCTCGGGCACCGGACGGGCATGATCGGCCTGCCGCTTCGACTCCTGGCGCGCGAGGTCTACGACAAGATCGTCGCCGCGCGCGGGCCCTCGGTGGTGGCGCTCGTCACCGGCGAGGAGCGGATCGTGCCGCCGCGCGCCACCTACTGGGTCTGCACGGTCGAGGCGATGCCCGAGGGCATGGGCTGCGATTTCGTCGCCGTGGACGAGATCCAGCTCTGCGCCGATCCCGAGCGCGGCCATGTCTTCACCGACCGGCTTCTCAGGATGCGCGGCACCTCCGAGACGCTCTTCATGGGCTCGGACACCATGCGCGGCCCCATCGCGGCGCTCGTGCCGGGGGTGGAGTTCGTGCGCCGCGAGCGAATGAGCCAACTTGTCTATACCGGCTCCAAGAAGATCTCGCGGCTGAGGCCCCGGACCGCCATCGTCGGCTTCTCGGTCGACAATGTCTACGCCATCGCCGAGCTCCTGCGCCGCCAGAAGGGCGGGGCCGCGGTGGTGATGGGGGCGCTCTCGCCCAGGACCCGCAACGCCCAGGTCGATCTTTATCAGAACGGCGAAGTGGATTTCCTCGTCGCCACCGACGCGATCGGCATGGGGCTCAATCTCGACATCGACCATGTCGCCTTTTCCTCGCTGACCAAGTTCGACGGCCGCCGGATGCGGCCCCTGGCGCCGAACGAGCTGGCGCAGATCGCGGGTCGCGCGGGACGCGGCATGAGCCACGGCACCTTCGGCGTCACCGGCGAGGCGAGCCCGCTCTCCGACGAGGTCGCCGAGGCGATCTGCAGCCACAGCTTCACGCCGATCAAGAAGCTCAACTGGCGCAACGCGGCGCTGAGCTTCGGCACGCCCGAGACCCTGATCCGCTCGCTCGAGGCCCAGCCCACCGACGAGCGTCTCGTCAAGGCGCGCGAGGCCGACGATCTCATCGCGCTCAAGAGCCTCGCGTCGCGTCCCGAGGTCATGGCGCGCGCCTCCTCGCCGCAATCGGTTAAACTTCTCTGGGACGTCTGCCGCATTCCCGACTTCCGCGGCATCTCTCACGGGGAACATGCGGGGCTTCTGGAGGTTATCTTCGGACATCTGCACGAACGTGGCAGCGTTCCCGACGACTTCATGGCCCGCCAGATCCACCGGATCGACCGGACCGACGGCGATATCGACACCTTGTCCAAGCGGTTGGCCTATATCCGCACCTGGACCTACGTGGCGCAACGCAAGGGGTGGGTCGGGGATGAAGAGCATTGGCGCGGGAGCACCCGTTCGGTAGAAGACCGCCTGTCGGACGCGCTGCACGAGCGGCTGACACAAAGATTCGTGGACCGGCGGACCAGCGTGCTGCTCCGCCGGTTGAAACAAAAGGAGGCCCTTTTGGCCGAGGTGAACGACAAGGGTGAAGTGACGGTCGAGGGCGAATTCGTCGGCCGTCTCGAAGGGTTCCGGTTCCGCCAGGACAAGGATGCGACAGGGCAGGAGGCGAAGACGCTGAAAACCGCGTCGCTCCAGGCGCTGGCGCCGCATTTCCATTTGCGCGCGGACCGGTTCTACAACGCGCCCGACACGGAGATCGACTTCACCGAGCAGGGCGGGCTCATGTGGGGCTCGGACGCGGTCGGCAAGCTCGAAAAGGGCGACGATGCGCTGAAACCGCGCGTCGTGGCCTTTGTTGACGAGGCCGCAGGTCCGGACGTGATGCAGAAGGTCCAGCGCCGCTTGCAGCACTTCATTGACCGCAAGATCGCCGCGCTCTTCGAGCCGCTCCTGACGATCCAGCGCGACGAGGCGCTCTCGGGCGCGGCCAAGGGCTTCGGCTTCCGCATGATCGAGGCGATGGGCGTGCAGCCCCGCGGCCCCGTCGCCGACGAGGTGAAGGCGCTCGACCAGGATGCGCGCGGCGCTCTGCGCAAGCACGGCATCCGCTTCGGCCAGTTCACCATCTTCCTGCCGCTCCTTCTGAAGCCCGCACCGACGCGGCTGCGCCTGGTGCTCTGGTCGCTGGCGCAGGGGCTCGACACCTTCCCCGAGGCGCCGCCGCCGGGGCTCGTGACCGTGCCCGCAACGCCCGGCCTGCCGGTCGAGCATTACGCCGTCATGGGCTACCGCGCCGCGGGCGAGCGCGCGATCCGGATCGACATGCTGGAACGCCTCGCCGACATGCTGCGCGGCATGGACAGCCGCGGCGGGTTCGAGGCCTCGGCGGACATGTTGTCGATCACCGGTCTTACGCTCGAACAGTTCGCCGACCTGATGCAGGGCCTGGGCTACCGCGCCGAGAAAGCCGAGCGCGAGAAGGTCAAGGCGGTCGACCAGACCGTGCCGACCGACGAAGGCGTGGCGCATGAGGCCGAAGTGCCGCCCATCACCGAGGGTGCAGAGAACGCCGATACGCCGGTCTTCGATGCCGGTCAGCCCGACGCGATCGAGCCCGGCGCGATCACCGAAGCGCCCGAGGGCGTGAACGCGGAGGCCGAGACGGTCGAGGAGAAGATCGAGGAGATCCCCGACCAGGGCGAAGCGCCTATCGCCGAAGAGCCCGCCGATCCGGCTGAGCCCGATCCGATCGACGCGGTGTCGTCGGAGGACACCCCGGTTGGCACCGCGCCAGATGCGGATATCGCAGGCCCGGAGACCGAGGTGTTCTACACCTTCACCTGGGCCGGAACGCGCGGCGGACAGCAGCGCGGCCGCCGGGGTGGAGCCCCCGGGCGTGGCGCGCCTCAGGGCGGCAAGCCGGGCGCGGCACGTGGGCCGAAAGGCGCGAAGGGCGGCAAGCGTCCGCCCAAGGGCAAGGGCGCATCCGGGCCGAAGAGCTTCGAGAGCCGGCCGCAGAAGAAGGACCGGATCGATCCGGACAACCCCTTCGCCGCCGCGCTGATGGGGCTCAAGGACAAGTCGTGACCGCCGCCGCGTCGGCGATTTCCGAACCGGAAATCGCGCGTTTTCCGGTCCGGAAAACGTCCCGCGCCCAGCCCGGGCGCAGGGCGCCGTGACCGACCGTCTGCGCATCGACAAATGGCTCTGGCAGGCGCGCTTCTTCAAGACCCGCGGCCTCGCCGCCAAGGCCGCCACCTCGGGGCGCTGCCGTCTCAACGGAAGTCACGTGACCAAGGCCTCCACCGTGTTGCGCGCAGGCGATGTCCTGACCTTCCCGCAGGCGCGCGCCGTCCGCGTGATCCGCATCGAGGCGCTCGGCACCCGCCGCGGCCCGGCTCCGGAGGCGCAGGCGCTCTACACCGATCTGGCGCCACCCGAGCCGCAGCCGCGCGACCCGGCCACGCCCATTCCCGAGGCAGGCGGGCGTCCCACCAAGCGCGCGCGCCGGCGGCTCGATCAAACCCGGGATCAGGCGCTTGAATGATCCCCGGGCATGGTCTAGCTGAGACCGAAACCGAGACGGACTGCATCGCCCATGACCTATATCGTCAACGACAACTGCATCGCCTGCAAATACACCGACTGCGTCGAAGTCTGCCCGGTGGACTGCTTCTACGAAGGCGAGAACATGCTGGTGATCCATCCCGACGAGTGCATCGATTGCGGTGTCTGCGAGCCGGAATGCCCCGCCGACGCGATCCGGCCCGATACCGAGCCCGAGGCCGAGAAATGGGTCGAGTTCAACCGCAAGTATTCCGAGCTCTGGCCGGTGATCATCACCAAGAAAGACCCGCTGCCCGAGGCCGAAGAGCGCGACGGCGAAGAGGGCAAGCTCGAGAAGTACTTCTCGGAAGCGCCCGGCGAGGGCGGCTGAGCCGATTCGCGAGACCGGCACGCACACCGGTCCCGTCACGTGAAGATCGCGTGACAGGCGCTTGTTTCGGCGCTCTTTTCGGCGTTTCCGCGCTGCGCTAGGAAGTGCCTGTCATTTATGGTATATTACATCCACAAATGATGACGTTGCGCACACAGGATGAGCCGCGACCAAACCCGGTCGCTCTGATATAGACCCCGAAACGAGTCCGAGGTGACCGGAAATCCTGTGTTTCCGATCGCCTTTTCTGTCGCCTGTGCCCGTTCGTCAAGCCGCTGAGGAAGCTGTATGACCAAGACCAAAAAGAACGAGTTTCGCCCCAACGATTATGTGGTCTATCCCGCCCACGGCGTCGGACAGATCATGTCGATCGAGGAGCAGGAGATCGCGGGCATCGCGCTAGAACTGTTCGTCATCTCGTTCGAAAAGGACAAGATGACGCTGCGCGTGCCGACCCACAAGGCCAGCGAAGTTGGCATGCGGTCGCTCTCCTCGCCGGACGTCGTGAGCCAAGCCATGAAGACCCTGAAGGGCAAGGCCAAGGTGAAGCGCGCCATGTGGTCGCGCCGGGCGCAGGAATACGAACAGAAGATCAATTCCGGCGATCTTATCGCGATCGCCGAAGTGGTGCGCGACCTGCACCGCGCCGACGACCAGCGCGAGCAGAGCTATTCCGAGCGTCAGCTTTACGAAGCCGCGCTCGAGCGTCTGACCCGCGAAGTGGCTGCCGTCTCCGGTGGCGACGAGGTCTCGGCCGCGAAGCAGGTGGACGACGTCCTGGTGAGCCGCGCCGCCTGATCGGGCAGCGCATCGCGTGAAATTTTGACCGCATCCCTCCGGGGTGCGGTCTTTTCTTTGGCGCAAGACCCGTCAGCCGGTGCCGTTCTTCTGCTCGAGCGAGGCCAGGAGCGCGGCCTCGAGATCCTTCTCGAGTTCCTTCGAGCGCTTCACGTAAGCCTCGTTCTGGACCGCCGGAAGCTCGGGATCCCACAGCCGCGCCAGTTCCCGCACGGTTTCGCGGTCATGGTGGAAGAAGGTCTTCTGCGCCTCCGCCGCTTCGTATTCGCTGAGGCCGATGTTTTCGAGCACGTAGCGGCCCGCGCGCAGCGAGCTGTCGAAGAGCTCGCGCACGATGTCGTTCGCACCGGCCTGGTAGAGCTCGTAGACATGGCTCCGGTCCCGCGCCCGCGCGACGATGTGCAGGTCGTCCCCGCGCGTCCGCCGCGCATAGGCGACGATCGTGCTCGTGGCTTTCGGATCGTCCATCGCGACGACCAGCACCTTGGCATGTTCCAGACCCGCCGCGTGCAGAAGCTCGGGCCGCGTCGGGTCTCCGAAGAAGCCCTTGAAGCCGAACTGGCGCATGGTCTGGATGGTCTTCATGTCATGATCGAGAACCACGGTCTTGAAGCCGGTGTTCTGCACCATCCGGTTGACGATCTGCCCGAAGCGTCCGACGCCCGCGATGATGACCGGCGCGGTCTCGTCGATCTCGTCCTCGGCCGGAACCTCGTCGATCTCCTCCATCCGCTTCGACAGCCACTCGTAGCCGATGAAGAAGAGCGGGGTCAGCAGCATCGAGAGCGCGATCACGAGGAGCAGGAGCTGCCCCAGCCGCCCGGTGAGAACCCCTTGGCTGAGCGAGAAGGAGATCAGCACGAAGCCGAACTCCCCGGCCTGCGCGAGACCCAGCGTGAAGAGCCACCGGTCACGCCCTCGGATCGAGAAAATCCGCCCCAGCGTGTAGAGGATCGCGCCCTTCAGGAACATCACGCCGAGCGCCAGCCCGAGCACCACGAAAGGCTGCGCGAAGAAGAGCGTGAAATTGATCCCCGCGCCGACGGTGATGAAGAAAAGCCCGAGCAGCAGCCCCTTGAACGGCTCGATGTCGGATTCAAGCTCGTGCCTGAACTCCGAGTTCGCCAGAACGACGCCTGCTAGGAAGGTGCCGAGCGCCGGCGACAGCCCGACGAGGATCATCAGGAAGGCGATGCCGAGCACGATCAGAAGGGCGAGCGCGGTGTACATCTCGCGCAGCCGCGTGGCGTGGATGAAGCGGAAGACCGGCCCGACAAGGTAGACCCCCGCGAGGATGATCGCGGCGATGGCGCCGAGCGTGACGAGCGCCACGGCCCAGCCGGGCAGGCCCTCGACCAGGCTCATGACATGATGTGCGTCGCCATGCGCGGCCGCGTCGCCGCGCTGGATCGCGCCGTCGGGGCTGATCCGTGCCGGATCGCGCGAGGACAGGAGCGGCAGGAGGACCAGCATCGGGATGACCGCGATGTCCTGCGTCAGGAGGACCGAGAAGGTCGAGCGTCCTCCCGCGGTCTGGATCAGCCCCTTCTCCGACAGGGTCTGCAGCACGATCGCGGTCGAGGAGAGCGCGAAGATCATGCCGATGGCCAAGGCTGGGGCCCAGGGTTGCCCGAGCGCCATCGCCGCGGCCATGACCGCCAGCATGGTAATCGTCACCTGCAGCCCGCCGAGGCCCAGAAGCTTCTGCCGCATGTCCCAGAGGGTGCGAGGCTCCAGCTCGAGGCCGATGATGAAGAGCATCATCACCACGCCGAACTCGGCGAAATGCTGAAGGTCGTCGGTCGATTCGGTCAGCCCGAGGACCGGCCCGATCACGATACCCGCGAGAAGGTATCCCAGCACCGATCCCAGCCCGAGGCGCGAGGCGATGGGCACCGCGATCACGGCGGCGGCGAGAAAGATCGAGGCTTGGTAGAGAAACGCGTCCATCAACCGGGCTCCTTGGGGTCGCCGCCATGATGGCGGCAGGGGCGGCGTCTGCAACCCCGCAGATTGTCCCGGTGGGCCTCAGACCGGCAGGCCGGTGTCGCGCTTGGGCTGGTCCATGACGATCTGGCTCTGCACCCGGGCCACCGCCGGATGCGGCAGGAGCACCTCGTGGATCAGCCGGTTGAGCGCTCCGAGGTCCTCGCAATAGACCCGCAGCAGGTAATCGGCCTCGCCGGTCAGCGTCCAGGCCGAGACGATCTCGCGCCGCGTCTCGATCAGCCGCGTGACGCTCTTGCCCTGTTCCGGGCCGTGGGTCGAAAGCTGCACCTGCACGAAGGCCTGGACCGCGAGATCCAGCGCCTCCGGATCGAGCCGCGCGCCGTAGCCCAGCACATAGCCCTGAGCCTCGAGCCGTTGCCGACGGCGTCCGGCCTGGCTGGGCGAGAGGTTCAGCTGGGACCCGAGCGCGTCGTTGGTGATCTGCGAGTCGCGCTGCAGCGCCGCAAGCAGCCGTCGGTCGGTTTCGTCCAGAGGGGTGCGGGTTTCGTGCATGATTGGCAGGATATGCGCGCCGGGCACGCGGGTAAAGTTCCAAACGCGTTTCAGATCGCGCGGATCGTGCGGCTCTCATGCAGTAGACTCGGTCTCAAATAGAACAGGAGGATACGCCATGGGTCCGTTCCCGCATGACGCCCCGCAAGCCGAGATCACCAAGGAGAACCCCGCCGGAACCGACGGGTTCGAGTTCGTCGAGTTCGCCCATCCCGAGCCGCAGGTGCTCCGCGACCTCTTCGCCCGCATGGGCTACGTGCATGTCGCGACCCACAAGACCCGCGCCGTCGAGCTCTGGCAGCAGGGCGACATCACCTATGTCCTGAACGCCGAACCCGGCAGCTTCGCCGCGCGCTTCGTGGAAGAGCACGGCCCCTGCGCGCCCTCCATGGCCTGGCGCGTGCGCGATGCACAGCACGCCTTCGAGCACGCCGTCGCCAAGGGAGCCGAACCCTACGAGGGCAGCGACAAGACCGTCGATTGGCCCGCGATCAAGGGGATCGGCGGGTCGCTGATCTACTTCACCGATCAGTATTACGACACCTCGCCCTACAATGCCGAGTTCACCTGGATCGAGCAGTCGAAGCCCCGCGGCGTCGGGTTCTATTACCTCGACCACCTGACCCACAACGTCTTCAAGGGAAACATGGACACCTGGTTCCGCTTCTACGGCGAGCTGTTCAATTTCCGCGAAATCCGCTTCTTCGACATCGTTGGAAAGTATTCGGGCCTCTTTTCGCGGGCCCTGACCTCGCCCTGCGGCCGCATCCGCATCCCGATAAACGAGGATCGCGGCGAGAAGGGCCAGATCGTCGCCTATCTCGAGAAATACAAGGGCGAGGGTATCCAGCATATCGCCGTCGGTGCGCGCGACATCTACGATGCGACCGATGCGATTGCCGAGAACGGCGTCAAGTTCATGCCGGGACCGCCCGACACCTATTACGACCAGAGCTTCGAGCGGGTGCAGGGGCATGACGAGCCCGTCGAGCGGATGAAAACGCACGGCATCCTGATCGACGGCGAAGGCGTGGTCGATGGAGGAGAGACCAAGATCCTCCTGCAGATCTTCTCGAAAACCGTGATCGGACCGATCTTCTTCGAGTTCATCCAGCGCAAGGGCGATGACGGTTTCGGCGAAGGCAACTTCAAGGCGCTCTTCGAATCCATCGAGGCCGAGCAGATCGCCAATGGCGAATTGACCGCCGCCGAGTGACGGGGCGTCGCGGCGCAAAAATCTTAACTAAGATTTTTGAGCCCAGCCGTTGCGCGATATGAGGACCGGCTGACGGGTCTGGCGTGCAAAACTTTAATTAAAGTTTTGCCGCCCTCAGCCGCGGGGCATCGACAGGACGACCGACCGGCCGCCCTTTACATAGCGCAACTCGCTCTCGCCGATGGCGGCCACCCGGCCGCCGTCGATCCGGTCGCCGATGGCGACCTTGACGAAGCGGCCATTGGCCAGCCGGACTAGAGCACGGCGGCTCGAGGGCTGGCCGTAGACCCCGATCAGGTTCACCTTGCGCAGGTTCAGGACGTTGGAGGTCGTCGCCTGACGGCTCACCGACGCGCTCGAGGGCACGCTCGGCACGACGCGCGGCGCGGCTGTGGCGGTGGCCACGCGCACCGGCGGCGGTGCGGCCCGTGCTGCCTCGACGATCCGCGCAAAGCCGCTCGGCCGCGTCGAGGGCGACAGCGACACCGACACCGCCTGGGCCGTGGCCGTCGCGTTGCGCTCGGCCAGGGCCTTGACCGTCTCGGGTCGGATCAGAGGCCGGAAGAGTGCCAGTTCCTGCAGCGTATTGCCGCTCAACCGGGCGCGCTCGGTCTGCTCGATCAGGTCACCGGGCCGACCGGCGGGCCGAAACGCCTCCAGAAGCGCGTCGGGGATCACGAGGCCGGTCTCTTCCTGGGTGCCCTCCGGCGCGACACCGGCCTCGGGCCCCGGCTCGGGCTCCCGGAGGGGCGGCACGGCGGGCGGCGGTCCGAGGAAGACCCGCACGCGGTCCGGGTTGATCGCCCCCTCGGGCGTGGCGCGGACCATGCCGCGCTCATCCAGATCGTAGACGGTGCCCGCGGGCGCCGGGATCGGCGGGCTCTCGAAGATACGGTCGCCGGGCAGAGCCGGTTCCTGCGGCAGCGCGAGCGCGTCGAACTGCCCGACCTCGGGGTCGATCGAATTGACATAGACCTCTTCGACAAGGCTCGCCTCGGGCTCCAGGGGCGCGGTCGGCGCGCGCTGCCAGATGCCGGTGGCGGCATAGACGGTCGCGGCCTCCGCGCTGCTCAGACGGCGCGCGGCCAGTTCCGCCGGATCGAGGGTCGCGTCTTCGGCGACCGGCTCGGCGGGGCCGTCATTTGGTTCTGCGACAACTTCGGTGTTCTCCGAAGCGGGAGCCGCGTCTTCCGGCGCGACGATTGCGACGGTGTCCAGCTCGGGCGCGATGTCGTCCTCGGGCGCAGCGGCGACCGCGGTCTCGGGTGCGCCGCGGAAGAGCCGCACCAGCCCGTCATCCATGAAGACGGTCGCCCAGGCCGCGACGCCCGCCAGGAAGGCCAGAAGCGCCAAGGTCAGCATCAGGCCCAGATATTTCGGCTTGCCGCCCACGACCCGCGCATCCTCGCGCGCGCCGAACACCGTCATCCGGCGCTTTTCCTCGTCGGGCGGGATCGTCAGCTCGAGCTTGCCACCTTCGACACTCTCGTCCGCAACGCCGGGCCTCAGCGCGCGGATGCGGTCGAGACGCTCCTGCGCGCCCGGCTTGACCTTGGGGCCCAGCACCGGCGCGGGCCGTGCCGCCGCTGGCTTTTTCGCGGCGGGCGGTGCTGCGGGTTCGGGATCGAGCGGCGGAGGCGCCGTGAAACTCTGGATGCGGTCGGCCGGGTCGATCTCGGTCTCCGCATCCGAGAGCGCCGAGAGGGTCAGGCGGCGCTTCGGCGGCTCGGCGGGCTGGTCGCGTCTCGGCGCCGAGGGCGCCGCGCGGCGCGAGGACGAGAACGGCACCGATCGCGAGGCAGCGGGCGCGAGAGGCGCTTCGGCCGCGGGTTCGGCAAAGCCCGGAACGCTCGCCGCCCGCTTGATGGTGCGCGGCAACGGGGAGTCTTGCGCGAAGGAGTGCGCCTCGCCCTGAGACTCGCGCCGCCGGAACGTGGGCGCTGCGTCGTCCTCGGGGGCCTCGCGCTTGGGTGTCGGAGCAGGGGCCGCGCTCCCGTTGGTATAATTTCCCGGCTTGGTCGTGGTCTCTTCGGAGGCAGCGGGCGCGGTGTCATCGGGCACGCTCGGCGGCTCTGGAGCCGGATCGGTCTCCACGCTCGGGGCCGCGTCGCCGGTCGTTGCCGCCGCGTCGGCGCGCGCCTCGATCTCGGGTTCAGACGCCGTCTGCGAGGCCTCCGACTGCGCGCCATCATCCGTGTTCTCGATGACAGGCGTCGGAGTCGGAGCGTCCTCGACCTCGGACGGCTCCGGCACCGTCTCCGGCGCAACCAGGCGAATCCGCCGCTCGCGTTCCGGCGCGGGGCCGGTCGCGCCCGCGGGCGCTCCGAAGAACGGCGCGCCCTTGAACTCGGGCCCGGTTGGGCTCGCGAAGAAGGAAACCGGCACGAAACCGCGGTCCCGTGCGAAGGCCTCCGCCTCGTCGAGCGTCTCCTGCGCGACGGCGGCCACCTTCAGCACCGCGCCATCGCGGCGGCAATCGACGCGCAATTCGTCGACACTGTAGGGCGTCGCGCCATCGAGCGCCGCGCGCGCGGCCTCGGCATGGACCGCGTCGCCGCGCCGCTCGGGCGCGGGCGTGTCGAGATACTTGATCTGCGAGGCGGGCAGGGCGATCGCGACCTCGGGCGCGGGGCCCGCCAGCTCGCGGAGCGCCGTGATCTCGCCGTCGAAATCCTCGGCCTCCAGCGACACGTCGCCGAGCACCGCCCAAGCCTCGTCCATCCGCTTCAAAAGCGTGATTCCGGAGAATGTGAGCGACAGCGCGTAGGTGGGTTTCATGACTATGCCTATTAGCATCTTCGCCGGTGGGTGGGGAAGCGTCTCCGGCGCTTTCGCGTCCTCCCACCGCGAGGTTTCGCCGACTGCGCGGGAGCGCCCCTTGTTCCTCCTCCCCGGGCACGCCAAGTTCAATCGCAGATTGCCTTTGAAAGGGACCGACATGCCGCTTCGTCACGCTTTTCCGGTTGCGCTTCTGGCGCTGACCCCTGTCGCCGCCGCCGCGCAGGAGACCGACGCCACCCTGTCACTGACCGGAACCGGCACGGTCAGCGCACCGCCGGATGTCGCGCAGATCACCATGGGCGTGACCACGCAGGACGAGACCGCGTCGGGCGCGATGAACGCCGCCTCCGAGGCTGCGGCCGCGATTCTGACCCGGCTCGAGGCCTTCGGCGTGTCGCCCCAGGACATGCAGACCTCGGGGCTCGACCTCGGTCCGATCTGGGTCGACCGCACGACCATGCCGGCCGGCGGCAGCGGCGAGATCGCCGGATACCGCGCGTCGAATCGCGTCACCGCGCGGATCCGCGATCTCGACAACCTGAGCGAGGTCCTGGGCGGCGTGCTCGACGGGGGCGCGAACACGCTCCAGGGCCTGAGCTTCGATGTCGCGAACCCCGACCCGCTTCTGGACGAGGCGCGCCGCATGGCCGTCGCCGACGCGACCGCGCGGGCCGAGACCATCGCCAAGGCCGCGGGCGTCAGCCTCGGCCGCATCCGCTCGATCTCGGAGAATGGCGGCGGCGGGCGCCCCGTGGCGATGGCGGAGATGCGGATGATGGCCGACGCGGTGCCGGTCGCGGCGGGCGAAACCGGCTATTCGGTCAGCGTCTCGATCACCTGGGAGATCGAACAGGAGTAACCGGCGCGGGCCGTCAGTTGCCGTCCACAGGCCGGAGCGCGCCGTCCCGGACGCGCTCCAGCACCCAGACGCGGATCGCCGAGGCGAGACCGGTCTCGGGATCGCGCGCGGCGTCGATCTCGGCGGCGAGGCGGTTGATCGGCTTGTCCTCGGCGCGGGCAAGCGCGCGGAACGCCTCCCAGAACGGCGCTTCGAGCGTGACCGAGGTGCGATGGCCCGAAAGCGTCAGGGAATGCTTGATGGGCCGGGTGCTCATTCGCGTTTCTTCCCGTCGAGCTCGCGCGCGCTTTTCTCGGCGCGCGCCTGATCGAGCCGCCGCTCCGCGAGGCTGCGTCCGAACTTGACCGCATTGGCATCGGCAGCCTTGCGCTTCTCGGCGCGGGCCTTCTCCTTGCGGTGCTTGTTGAGGTTGATCGGGGTCGCCATCGCAAAATTGTAGCGCGCCGCGACCGGGCTGTGAACTGGGTCTGCGCAGGGCATTCTCAGCGGAGCGCCCGACCGTCCGATCCCGTCCGCGCAGCGCGGGGCGTCGTCGGATCGGGGACACGCGCCCCCGATCCTGTGTCGTTCAGCGGCTCCGTCGGAGCGGAGGCCTCAGCCCTTGGGGCCGATCATGTCCTCGGGACGCACCACGCGATCAAAGGTCTCTTCGTCGACGAAACCCAGCGCGATCGCCTCTTCCTTCAGCGTCGTGCCGTTCTTGTGCGCGGTCTTGGCGACCTTGGTGGCGTTGTCATAGCCGATGGTCGGGGCGAGCGCGGTCACCAGCATCAGCGAGTTCTTCATCAGCTGGTCAATCCGGGTCTCGTTCGCCTCGATGCCCGCCACCATGTTGTCGGTGAAGGCGCTGGCCGAGTCGCCCAGAAGCTGCATGGATTGCAGCACGTTGTAGCTCATCATCGGGTTGTAGACGTTGAGCTCGAAATGCCCCTGCGAGCCCGCGAAGCCGACGGCGGCGTCGTTGCCCATCACATGCGCGCAGACCATGGTCAGCGCCTCGGCCTGAGTGGGGTTCACCTTGCCGGGCATGATCGACGAGCCGGGCTCGTTTTCCGGCAGGATCAGCTCGCCAAGGCCCGAGCGCGGACCCGAGCCCAGAAGCCGGATGTCGTTGGCGATCTTGAAGAGGCTCGCCGCTGTGGTCTTGAGCGCGCCCGAGAACATCACCATCGCATCATGCGCGGCCAGCGCCTCGAACTTGTTGGGGGCGGTGGCGAAGGGCAGGCCCGTGATCTCGGCGATGCGCGAGGCGACGCCCTCGGCCCAGCCGGGCTTGGTGTTGAGACCGGTGCCGACGGCGGTGCCGCCCTGCGCCAGTTCGTAGATGTCGGGCAGGCAGGCCTCGATCCGCTCGATGGCCTTGTCGACCTGGTGGGCATAGCCGCCGAATTCCTGGCCGAGGGTCAGGGGGGTGGCGTCCTGAGTGTGGGTCCGGCCGATCTTGATGATGTCGGCGAAGGCCTCGGACTTGGCGACGAGCGCGGCATGCAGTTTCTTCAGGCCCGGCAGCAGCACGTCGCGCGCCTGCATCCCGATGGCGACATGCATCGCGGTCGGGAAGGTGTCGTTCGAGGACTGGCCCATATTGCAGTGATCGTTCGGATGGACCGGCTTTTTCGATCCCATCTCGCCGCCCAGCATCTCGATCGCGCGGTTCGAGATGACCTCGTTGGCGTTCATGTTCGACTGCGTGCCCGACCCGGTCTGCCAGACCACGAGCGGGAAGTTGTCGTCGAACTTGCCGTCGATCACCTCCTGCGCGGCCTTGGCGATGGCCTCGCCGATCTCGGCTTTCATGTCGCCCTGCGCGACGTTCTGCTCGGCGCAGGCGCGCTTGATCGCACCGAGCGCGCGAATGATCGGGACCGGCTGACGCTCCCAACCAATGGGGAAGTTCTGGATCGAGCGCTGGGTCTGCGCGCCCCAGTACTTGTCGGCGGGAACTTCGAGTGGGCCGAAGCTGTCGGTTTCGGTGCGGGTGGCGGTCATTCGGCGCGCTCCTCGTCTGGGGTCTCGCTTGTGTATACTGTCGCATGCCGTTTAGACCGCGGGGCGCGATCCGGCAAGTCGGCGCGAGCTATAGACCAGTGGAGAGGGCGGCACGAGGGGCAGGGCGGATGGTTGCGCTAACGCGAGGCCCGCAGGCGCGTGAGACTCGCCTATTTCCGGAACTTGTCGAGGCTCACGACCTCGGCGTCGCCCCGGACCGCGCCCGGCTCGGCCGGATCGGCGACGGGCTTCGGCACCGGGCGACCGGGCGTTTCGTCCTCGTCGTCGCCATCATCGTCCTGCGTCTCGAAGCGCAGGCCGAACTCGACCGACGGATCGACGAAGGTCTTGATCGCGTCGTAGGGGATGTAGAGCCGCTCCGGCGCATCGCCGAAGTTCAGCGTGACCGCAAACCCGTCATCGGTGACCGCGAGGTCGTCGAACCAGTGCTGCATGACCACGGTCATCTCGCCGGGGTAGCGGTCCGAGAGCCAGTCGGCGATCTCGACATCCGGGTGGCCGGTGTCGAAGGTGATGAAGAAATGGTGCTCGCCCGGAAGACCCTCGGCGGCCACATCGGTCAGAACCTGCTGAATCAGGCCCCGCATCGCACGATGCATCAGGTTTCCGTAGTCGATTCCATCCGTCATGCGCTGCTCTCCGCGTCGAGACTGACCTGCAGCATATTCCTTTATCCGCGAAACGGAAGGGGCTGTGGCGGCCAATTGCCGGATCGTCGGGATGAGGTCGGAGGGGGATGAAAATGCAGGCTTCTGTTGCCAGGTGCCTGCGAACCCCGCCAGCCCTTGCTAGAGGACTGGACTTAAGATTTCGATCTTACGCACCGCTTACGCGGCGAGTGCGACCGGAGCACGATTGTCGTTGGCAATTATGCTTTACGGACCGATAACGGTGGTACCTCACCGGGACAAAGCAAACCCCTTTAGACGTTCGTCGATCCTAATTTCGGCCCCATGGTCCCCCAACGAAGGGATGTTTGGTGGAGCCGCCGGGTACCGCCCCCGGGTCCGATCCGCTTATTACGAGCGCGTTTATGTCCATAGTCCCGTTGCCGAGACAGTCCGAATATAGGCGCCAGGGCGGCGGCTGGGAAGACCGGTCGTCGAAATCTTACAAAGATTTCGCGCGTTTTCCGTCTCGGAAAACGGCGCCGGTGGGACGCGCGGTACCCCTCAGGCGCGTTCGGCGCGCTTGGCTGCGTCCCAGAGCGCGTCCATTTCCGCCAGATCGCTGTCGGCGGGGCGCTTGCCGCGTTCCGCCAGCGCATCCTCCACAGCCGAGAAGCGGCGGATGAACTTGGCATTGGCGGCCCGCAGCGCCTCCTCGGGGTCGATCTCAAGATGTCGCGCGAGGTTGGCGATGACGAAGAGCAGGTCTCCGAACTCCTCGGCGCGATGCGCCGGGTCGGTGGCCGCACGCAGCTCGCCCGCCTCCTCGACGATCTTGTCGATCACCTCGTCGGTCGAGGGCCAGTCGAACCCCACCCGCGCCGCGCGGTTCTGCAGCTTCACCGCCCGCGTCAGCGCCGGAAGCCCGACCGCGACCCCGTCGAGCACCCGCGTCTCGGCCTTGGCGGCGCGCTCCGCCGCCTTCACCGCCTCCCAGTCGCGGACCTGCTGTTCGGCACTCTTGTCGTTCGACTCGTCGCCGAAGACATGCGGATGCCGTGCCACCATCTTGTCGGAGATGGCATTGGCGACGTCGTCGAAGCTGAAATGCCCGGCCTCCTCGGCCATCTGCGCGTGGTAGACCGACTGGAACAGAAGATCGCCCAGCTCGCCCTTCAACTCGCCCCAGGCCTCGCGCTCGATGGCATCGGCGACCTCGTAGGCCTCCTCGATCGTGTAGGGCGCGATCGAGGCGAAATCCTGCTCGATATCCCAAGGACAGCCGGTCTCGGGGTCGCGCAGGCGGCGCATGATTTCGCGCAGTCGCGGCAGCCCGCCCTCGGGATCGTGGATCAGCGCGTCCGACATAAGCCTTGCTCCTCGCTCGCAATCGGAGGAGGGATGGACCAGCGACCTTCCGGAGTCCAGCACATGCCCGTTCTCAACCGCATCGCCGGGTTCTCCGACGATCTCACCGCCTGGCGCCGTCACCTGCACGCCCATCCCGAGCTCGGTCTCGACTGCCACGAGACCGCCGGTTTCGTCGTCGCGCGCCTGCGCGAGATCGGTGTCGACGCGATCCATGAAGGCATCGCCGAGACCGGTGTCGTCGCCGTGATCGAAGGGCAGGGGCCGGGGCCCGTGACCGGCCTTCGCGCCGATATGGACGCGCTTCCGATGGACGAGGAAACCGGCGCGGACTGGGCCTCGACCGTGCCGGGACGGATGCATGCCTGCGGCCATGACGGCCACACGACCATGCTTCTCGGTGCGGCGCGCTATCTGGTCGAGACCCGCAATTTCACCGGCCGCGTCGTGCTCCTCTTCCAGCCCGCCGAAGAGACCATTGGCGGCGGCCGGATCATGGTCGAAGAGGGCGTCATGGACCGCTTCGGCATCGAAGAGGTCTACGCGCTCCATTGCGATCCGTTCTCCGAGGAGGGGCGGTTTTCGACCGCGCCCGGCGCGCTCATGGCGGCGGTCGACGATTTCGATCTCGTCCTGACCGGCAAGGGCGGCCACGGCGCCTATCCGCAGGATTGCATCGACCCGATCCCGGGCGCTCTGGCGCTCGGGCAGGCGCTCCAGACCGTGGTGTCGCGCAATGCCGATCCGCGCCAGCCTCTGGTCGTGTCGCTGACCAAGCTCCATGGCGGCTCGGCCTCGAACGTGATCCCGTCGCGTGTGACGATGGGCGGCACGGTGCGCAGCTTCGACGCCGCGACCCGGGACCTGGCCGAGCGCCGGATCGGCGAGCTCTGCCGCAGCATCGCCGAGGCCTACGGGCTTGGCGTCGAGATCGATTACCGCCGCAACTATCCGCCCACGATCAATCACGCCGATCAGGCAAACTGGGCCGCGGGCATCGCAGGCGACATCGTCGGAGAGGCGCTGGTCGATGCCAATGTGCCGCCCGAGATGGGGGCCGAGGATTTCTCCTTCATGCTCGAAGCGCGGCCGGGGGCGTTTCTGTTTCTCGGCCAGGGCAAGGGGCCGTCGGTGCATCACCCGGAGTTCGATTTCAACGACCGGGTCGCCCCGATCGGCGCGAGCTTCTTCGCGCGGCTGATCGAGACCCGCCACGCGCGCGGCTAGATCCCGGCGGGATCAGTCGCCGCCGTCGCCGCCATCGCAGCCGCCGTCATAATCGCCGTAATCGCCCGTCGCCCCGTCGGCGGAGCGACGGCTGCCGAAGAGCCAGAACAGCGCGAAGACCACGGCGAAGAGCAGCACTAGGGACGGAAGCTTGGATTCCGAGATGAACGCGGTGAGGGCGTCGTCGAACGCGGCAAGCAGGGTGATCAACTGGTCCATGCCGCGAGTTTAGCAGGAAAATGCGCGCGCGTCTCTCGATCCGGAAGGACGCGCGCGGGGCTGGGTCGACCCAGGCCGGGACGCCTTTGCCCATAGAGCCCCCGAGAGGCCCGCCCTAGATTCTGCCCGGACCTCGTGCACTCCCATGCGGCGGAGCGCAGGAAATTGCCGGTTCCGCGCCCGCGCCCCGTGCCGCCCCTCGACCCGGCGGATCACTGTGATAGGTCGGAACGACACCGCTATCGAAAGAGTCGCCGTGAAAAAGCTGTTCATCCTTCTGATCCTCGCCGCCATAGCTGCAGCCGCCTGGGTGCGCCTTGCGCCGTCGCCCGCGGAGGACTGGCATGTCGATCCCAAGGTGACCGCCGATCAGGACGGCGCGAACCAAGTGCGTCGCCGGATCGAGGGGGGCGAGGACGTGTTCCGCCGCCTCGATCACATCATACTCGCCACGCCGCGCACCGACCTTCTGGCCGGAAGCCCCGAGGAAGGCCGCGTGACCTATATCACCCGGTCGAAATGGATGGGCTTCCCCGATTACACCACCATCCAGTTGGGCGATGGCGTGGTCGAGCTCTGGTCGCGCTCGCGCTTCGGCCAGTCCGACATGGGCGTCAACCGCGCCCGCGCCGAAGGCTGGCTTCAGGAACTGTCGCGCGGCGAGTGATCCGGCAGGCGCGGCGCTTCGGACGACAGACACCCCTCGTAAAGCTCGCGCCACATCGGCACGTTCAGCGACATCTGGCATTGCGCGGTGAAGCTGCGGCCGTCGACATGCAGGCAGATCATCTCGCCCAGCTCGATCCGCTCGCCATGGCTGCCGGTGCAGTAGCACGGAATCGTCCGCCCGCCCGGGGTCGTGACATCCGCACCGGCAAGACCGGGGGCCGCGGCGACGAAGAGGGACAGGATCAGGCGCATAGCGCGATCATAGCACGGTTTTTCCCGTCGGCGGAGGTCGGAGTGAGCGCGGATTTCGCGCCGTGAGACGCCGCCGCGAGCGGTGTCGGTGCCGTAGCTGCGCAGGTCCATTTACCCGCTCCAGATCGGCCCGGACGCATAACCGCGCCGCCAACCGACCGCCCCGAGACCCCGCCTCGACCCGGTCCGATGCGTCCCGGGCTTGACCGGACCGGGTGGATCGGCAAGGAACCGCATCCATGGTTCCTGAAGAGCGCCTTTCCCAGATCGTTGAGCGGTTCGAGTATCTCGAGGCGCGCCTTGCCACGGGCGAGGGCGATATCGCCGCCCTGGGCCGCGAATATGCCGAGTTGAAACCCGTCGTTTCTCAGATCGGCGCCTGGCGCAGCCTCGTCGAGGCGCGGCGCGATGCGCAGGCGATGCTCGACGACCCCGAGATGCGGGCGCTGGCCGAAGAGGAACTGGCCGCGATCAGGGCCGAGCTGCCCGAGGCCGAGGCCGCGCTCCAGATCGCGCTTCTGCCGCGCGACGCCGCCGACGCCCGGCCCGCCATCCTCGAGATTCGCCCCGGCACTGGCGGCGAGGAGGCGGCTCTTTTCGCCGCCGATCTCTACCGGATGTATCTGCGCTACGCCGAGGCCCGCGGCTGGCGGGTCGAGGTGATCGAGGAACAGACCTCGGAACTCGGCGGCCTGCGCGAGTTGGTCGCCCGGATCGAGGGCGACAACGTCTTTGCGCGGCTGAAATACGAGAGCGGCGTGCACCGCGTGCAGCGCGTGCCCGCGACCGAATCCGGGGGCCGCATCCACACCTCCGCCGCCACCGTCGCGGTCCTGCCCGAGGCCCAGGAGGTCGATATCGCCATCGACCCGAACGATCTCCGGATCGACACGATGCGCAGCTCCGGCGCCGGCGGCCAGCACGTCAACACCACCGACAGCGCGGTGCGCATTACCCATCTTCCGACCGGCATCGTCGTGACCTCCTCCGAGAAGAGCCAGCACCGCAACCGCGAGATCGCCATGAACGTGCTCCGCGCGCGGCTCTACGATGCCGAACGCCAGCGCGCCGCCTCGGAACGCTCCGCCGACCGCAAGGCGCAGGTCGGCTCGGGCGACCGGTCCGAGCGCATCCGCACCTACAATTTCCCTCAGGGCCGCCTTACCGATCACCGCATCGGGCTCACGCTCTACAAGCTCGACCAGGTGATGCAGGGCGATCTGGACGAGGTCATCGACGCCCTGACCGCCGATGCGCAGGCCGCGCAGCTGGCCGAGATGGGCGCATGAGCGCGGCCCTGACCGGATCGCAGATCCTCGCCGAAGCGACGCAGCGGCTGACCGAGGCGGGCGTCCCCGATCCGGGCCGCGATGCGCGGCGGCTTCTGGCGCATGTGCTCAAGGTTCCGCCCGGACGGCTGACGCTCTTTCTGCCCGAGCCCGTCGCGCCGGATCTGACCGTGGTCTACCGGGTGATGATCGACCGCCGCGCCGACCGGGTGCCGGTCTCGCACCTGATCGGACGCAGGCTCTTCTACGGGCGCGAGTTCCTGGTGTCGCGCGATGTGCTCGACCCGCGCCCCGAGACCGAGACTCTGATCGAGGCCGCGCTGGCCGAGCCCTACGCCCGTGTGCTCGATCTCGGCACCGGCTCGGGCTGCATTCTCCTGACGCTCCTGGCCGAGCGCGAGGACAGTCTCGGCACCGGCGTTGATCTGAGCGCCGCCGCGCTCGAGGTGGCGTTCTGGAACCGCAACGCCATGCGGCTCGAACACCGCGCCGAGCTGATCGAGGGCTGCTGGTACGACGCGCTCGGCGAGGCGCGCTACGATCTGATCGTGTCGAACCCGCCCTATATCGCCGCCCACGAGATGGCGGGGCTCGCGCCCGAGTTGCGCTTTCACGAGCCGCGCATGGCGCTGACTGACGAGGGTGACGGGCTCTCGGCCTACCGCATCATCGCCGAGGGCGCCGCCGAGCGGCTCCTGCCCGGAGGCCGTCTTCTGGTCGAGATCGGGGCCACGCAGGCCGCGGACGTGACGCAGATCTTCGCCGCCGCGGGGCTCTCGCGGCTGCGCGTTCTGCCCGATCTCGATGGCCGAGACCGTGTCGTTCTGGCCGAATCCGTGTGATTCAGGGCCCCGTTCGGTGGGATTCCGCCCATTTGACGCTATTTGCCCTTGTGAAAGCGATCCGGACATGGTTACTCGGGATCAGTCGGGACGGCGGATGCCTTTTGGGCGGTCCCGCCCGACACCAAGCCATACAGCGACGTGATCCGGACGCAACGGGCGCAGCACAGAGCGCCTCACGGATCACCGGAACAGTCAAAGACAGGACTGAAATCACCTCATGCGATCCTCGAACAAACGCTCGCGGTCGAAGTCCAACCGCAACCGGAATACGGTCGGGAACGTCGTCAACCGGGTTTTCGACAGCTCCGGTCCGGACGGCAAGGTGCGCGGCACGCCGCAGCAGATCATCGACAAGTACAACCAGCTTGCCCGCGACTCCCAGCTGAGCGGTGACCGCGTGGCCACCGAGAACTTCCAGCAGCATGCCGAGCATTACCTTCGGATGCTGAGCGAAGCGCAGCGCGAACAGAACGAGCGCCGCGAGCAGCAGGAACGCGAGAACCGCGAACGCCAGGCGCAGCGCGACCGCGAGCGCTCGGACCGCCAGGACGACAACGGCGGCAATGACAACAACGGTGGCAACAATGGCCATTCCGATGGCGGCAACGGATCGGGCGGCGGCCAGCACGATGGCAGCCCCGAGGCCTCCGAGCAGCCGGAGACCAAGGCGCCCAAGCGTCGCCGGGGCGGCGGCGGTGGCGGGGCCGAGGTGATCGAACCCGAGTTCGGCGAAAGCTCGAGCAGCACCGACGTGGTCGATCTCTCCGAGGATGACGAAGACAGCGGTCTGGTCGACACGCCCGAGAACGCCTCGCAGAAGCCCAAGCGCAAACCGCGCCGGAAGGCCTCGGATGCACCCAAGGCGGACAACGCCGCCGAGTAAGCGCCCGGATATCAGAATTTTTAAAGCCGCGCCCATCGAGGCGCGGCTTTTTCATTTGCGAAGCTCTGGCCTCAGCCCTCCTCGAGCACCCGCGCCAGCGCGCAGAACCGCTCCAGCGGCACCTGCTCGGCGCGCTCGGTGGGCGCGATCCCCGCCGCTTCGAGCTTTTCCTCGATCTGCGGATGAAGACCCTTGAGCGCCGCGCGCAGCATCTTGCGCCTCTGGTTGAAGGCGGCGGCCACGACGCGCTCCAGGCGCTTCGCGGGCGCCGGAAAGCGCGGCTCGGGCAGGGCGGTCAGATGCACCACCGCCGAGGAGATCTTCGGCGGCGGCGTGAACGCCTCGGGCGGCAGCGACATCACGATCCGCGCCTCAGAGCGCCATTGCGCGAGGATCGCGAGCCGCCCATAGGCCTTGGACCCGGGTGCCGCGCATATGCGCTCGGCCACCTCGCGCTGGAACATCAGCGTCAGCGAGGACCAGACCGGAGGCCAGGTCTCGGGTGTCAGCCAGCGCACCAGAAGCTCGGTGCCGACATTGTAGGGCAGGTTCGCGCAGATCGCGATCGGCGGGGTCAGCCGCTCCAGCGGGTTGATCTCCAGCGCGTCGCCCTCGACCACCTCGAGCCGCCCGGGATAGGCCTCGGCGATCTGCGCGAGCGCCGGAAGACAGCGCGCATCCTTCTCGACCGCGAGCACCTTGCGCGCCCCTTCGGCCAGAAGCCCGCGCGTCAACCCGCCGGGGCCGGGGCCGATCTCAAGCACGTCGAGCCCGCTCAGATCGCCCGCCTGCCGCGCGATCTTGGCGGTCAGGTTCAGGTCCAGAAGGAAGTTCTGCCCGAGCGCCTTTTTCGCCGAGAGACCGTGCTCCGCGATCACCGCGCGGAGCGGCGGCAGGCCGTCGATGGCGCTCATGCCCGCCGCCCCGCGAGGTCCCAGGCCAGCCGCAGCGCGGCCAGCGTCGAGGCGGGGTTGGCGCGCCCCGTTCCGGCGATGTCGAAGGCGGTGCCGTGATCGGGCGAGGTGCGGATGAAGGGCAGGCCCAGCGTCAGGTTCACGCCCCGGTCGAAATCGAGCGTCTTGATCGGGATCAGCGCCTGGTCGTGATACATCGCCACCGCGGCGTCGTAGCGCGCGCGGGCGGTGTCGTGGAACATCGTGTCCGCCGAGAGCGGCCCGGCGAGGTCGAGGCCCTCCGCTCGAAGCTTCTCCAGCACCGGCGTGATGATCTCGATCTCCTCGCGCCCCATCTTGCCGCCTTCGCCCGCATGGGGGTTGAGACCGGCGACCGCAATCCGCGGCCGGGAGAGGCCGAAGAGCCGCCGCAACCCGTCATGGGTGATCCGAAGCCGCGTCTCCAGAAGCTCGGCTGTCAACGCGCGGGGCACCTCCGACAGCGCGATGTGGATCGTCGCCGGGACCACCCGCAGCCGGTCCGAGGCCAGCATCATCACCACCTCGGGGACGCCCGCGAGATCGCGCAGGAACTCGGTATGGCCCGGAAAACCGAAGCCCGCCCCGTCCTGCAGCGCCTGCTTGTGGATCGGCAGCGTGCAGAGGCCCGAGGCCGCGCCCTCTGTCACCAGACGCACGCCGGTCTCGATGCTTTCCACGACCTTCGCGGCCTGCGCGGGCTGCGGCGCCCCGGGCGTGCGCTTGCCCGGAAAGGCCAAGGGCAGCACCGGCACCCCGTCCGAGGCCGCCTCCGCGGCCTCCGCGACCGAGCCGATCTCGACCAGCGGCGTGCCCTCGGGCAGATGGCCCGGGTCGCCGATCCAGGCGAAGGGCAGGGACGCGCCGAGCACCGACCAGGCCGCAGCGGCAAGCTCCGGTCCGATCCCCGCCGGTTCGCCGCAGGAGACGGCGAGAGGCGCGGGGCTCATCGCTCGATGATGCGGGCGTCGGCGCGGAGCTGCGCGAGATAGCCATCGGCCAGCGCCGTGACCCGGCGGTTGCGCAGCCCGAGCGTCAACTGCTCGCGATCCGCCGTCTCGGCGACCGCATTGGTGCGCCCGCAGAGCATCAGCACCATCAGCGTCTGCCCGTTGTTGCGCGTCAGAGCGGTCGAGATCTCGCCGGGATCGAGCTTGGAGAGCTCGAAGGCGATATCCGTGGGCACCTGCGCGGGCGGCAGCGTCTCGCGCTGGAGGACCGAGGGATCCTGCCCCTTGGCGATCCCGTAAAGATCGTCGCAGCGGTCGGTCTTGCTGTCGATCACCCGCGCGCGCGCCAGCGTCTCGGCGGTGCGCCCGCCGGGCAGGTAATAGGCGGCATATTCCACCGCGGCGATCTCGGGCGCGCTGTAGCCCGCCTCTTCGATGCCGCGCAGCTGGAAGAGCGCCACGGCGTTCGGGATCGGCAGCGGATCGGTCACCTCGCCCGGCGCGAGACCCAGCACGATGGGCTGGAGCGCGGGCGGCAGATCGGTCAGGTTCTGCCAGGGCAGACGTCCGCCGCTGCCGCGCGTCGCGGTCGCGGAAAACTGGCGCGCATAGGCGGAGAACTCCGCCTCCGAGCGCGTCTGCGCGATCTGCTCGGCCCGGGCGCGGACCTGCGCGGCCTGCGGCGGCGGGGCGGGCATGATGATCTCCGACAGAAGCACGCGCACGTTCGAGCCATCCGCCGACGAGGACAGCGCCCGGTCGACCTCGGCCTCGCTCACCGCGCTGTCGCGGGCGAAGCGGGCCTGCACGAACTGCCGCCAGGCCAGGCCCGCGCGAACGAAATCGTAGAAGGTCTCCTCGGCCACGCCGCCCCCGGCCAGCGCCCGGGTGAACTCTTCGCGGCTGAGATTGGCCCGGCCCGCGAACTCTTCCATGCCTTCGAGGATTTCCTCGCGGCTCGGATCGAACCCCGCGGCGCGCGCCGCCTGCAGCCGCAGACGGTCGTCGACCAGTTGTTCGCGCGCCAGCGTCTGAGGATTGCCCGGCGCGTTCAGGAGCGTCAGCATCTGGGCGCGCTGCTGCAATTCGTAGCCGGTGATGACGCTGTCATTGACGGTGATCGCGGGCGAAAACAGGCCCTGCGCGGCCGCCGGGGCGACACCACCCAAAGGCAGGGCAGTCAGCGGCAGGACGGCGAGGGCCAGAACGCGAAGCGCGGCGAATGTGGTCTTCAGGGGCATGTAGGTCTGCTCTCCTTGGCACTGCCGCCGGTGCTGAAGCCTTTCAGCGCGACGGTCAGGCCGAAATCCGTGGATGGTTCTACGTTAGTGGATGAGGCAAAGCGGCGCGAGACCGAAAACCGCGCGCGCACGCACTCGTTCTGCCAGGTGAGGCTGGCGCCGGCGCGCGCGAACCGGTCGTCGGTGACGTCGTAGCGGCCATAGACCTCGGTCGAGACCGCTTTGGTGACGCGGTAGAGCCCGTCGACGCTCCATTCCGACAGCGCACCGTTGCGATCCTCCTGCGGATCGTTGGGCAGAAGCAGGTAGGAGCCCGCGAGATCGAAGCGCCTGGTGGTCCATCCGGCGCGGGCCTCGGCCTTGAAGAACTGCGCGCTCCGGGGGTCGAGAAGGCCGCGGATCTGGAAATCCCAACCTTCGGGCCGCCGCGCCTGCGCCGCGATCAGGAGATCCGAGGCCCCGCCCGAGAGCCCCGAAGACAGGCTCAGATCGGGGTCGGGCTCCTCGCGCCAGACCCGGCCGAGGATCAGCGACGCGGTCGAGCCCGAGCGCCCCTCGCGGAGCCAGCGCAGCCCGAGCGCCGCCGTGGCCCCACGCTCGCGCCGATCGGTCGCCGGGAAGCGCGTCAGCGCCAGGAGATTGCCCTCGTCGAACTCGACGCGGGAGCTTTCGTCGTTCGGGATCGCCAGCCGCTCGCCGCCCATCCAGCCCAGCTGCGCGACCGGCTCGAGCAGGTAGCGCGCGCCGTTCGAGCCGCGCGCGGCGAAGGGCCAGCGCAGCTCCAGCGCCGCGCCCGGCGTCAGTTGCGACGCGCTCTCGGGCGCGCCCGCATCCTGGCGGGTCTCGAAGCGGTCGGCCCAGAGATGCAGCCTCAGCCCCGCGCGCATCCCGCCCGCGAGCGTCCAGCGGTCGCGCCAGCTCAGATCGGCGGCAAGCCGCGTGACGTCCCGCCCGTCGATGATGTCATCGGCATCCGCGCCGTCGGTGACGCTGTCGGAATAGCGGTAATGCGAATGGAGCCGCGCCCCGAACCGCAGCTCGCCGCCGAGCCGCGCCGGAAACACCCGCCGCTCGTGGTTCAGATCGATCACGATCGAGGGCTGGGTCGCGTCGCTTTCGGCATCGCGCAGGGTCTGGTAATGGATGATCCCCGCCTCGGAATAGCTGTCCGGGCGCGTCCGGGTCAGCGACAGCGCGCTGTCGAGCCGGTCTTTCGACGAATAGTCATACGCCGAGAGATAGGCGTCGTCCGAGGTCGTCTCGATATCGAAGCTGAGCGCCACGCCGCGCCCCAGATCGAAGGCGCCGGTGGTGAAGAGGTAGCCGCGCAGACCCTCGTCCGAGATGTCGTCCTGGCTGAACGCGCCGTTGATCTCGATATCGCCGCGGCGGAACGCCTGCCGGTAGCGGTATTCCAGCGTCCGGGTGATGCGCGAGACATAGGGCGTCAGAGTGATGTCGCGATGGGGTCCGAGCGGGATGAAATAGGGCACCTTGATCCCGAACCCCAGAAGCGTCGACGATCTCAGCGTCGGGACCAGAACGCCCCGCGCGCGCTCCAGCGTGGGATCGGGCATCCGGAGGCGCGGCATGTAGAAGATCGGCACGTCGAGAACGCGGAATTGCGCGTGATCGAAGTAGATCTGCTTCTCGATCTCGTCATGGATCACCCGGTCGGCGCGGATCTGCCAGAGCGGCGTGTCGTTCGGTCCGCAGACTTGGCAGGAGGTGGCGGCGACCCGGCTGAGCTGGGTGTAGCGCCCGCCGACGCGCTGCGCCTCGACCGCGGCGAGCTGCAGCTGCTCGTCCAGAACCAGCCGCGCGCCGCGCAGGAGACCGTTTTCGAAATCGCGGTCGAGCGCCGCGCTGTCGGCCACCAGAACCGTGCCGTCCGGCCCGGTCAGCCGGATCGGCCCGGTGAGACGCAGCGTGTCCGTGGCGCGGTCGTAGACGACGGTCTCTGCATTGAGCCGCGTGCCGTCATAAAGCGCCTCGACCGCACCGGTGGCGATCAGCCGCTCGCCCTCGACCCGGACGCTGTCGGCGACCAGAAGCGCCGGATCGGGGCTCTGCGCTCGGGCGGGCAGGGCCGCGAGCGCCAGGAGCAGCGACAGAAAGAACGCGCGCATCATCCGTCCTCCCGGTGCAGGATCAGGCCGAAGGCGATCATCAGCGCCGCCACGGGCGGGATCCAGGCGGCGGTGTAGGGGTCGATCTGGCCATTTTCACCCAGGATCTGCGCAAAGTTTCTCACGTAATATAGTCCAAACCCGAGAAGCACCGCCGTCAGCACGGAAATTCCCGTCCGCCCGAGGCGCGTATGCCGCATGGTGAGCCCGGCGCCAACCAGCGTCAGCGCCAGAAGAAAGATCGGCCGGGCCAGTTCCAGCTGCAGCCAGACGGCGTAGCGCCGGGCCGAGAAGCCGGCCTGCTCGAGCTCCGAGATGAAGGCCGGAAGCGCCCAGATCGACACCGCCGAGGGGCGGCCGAACCGGTCGCGGATGCTGTCCTGCGTCAGGGTCGAGGCGAGCTCCATCCGGGGCGCCTCTTCGGCGGCGCCCTCGGCGTTGCCGCCGCCGCCGAGCGGCCAGCTCTTGGTGTTCGAAAGCTGCCACGCGCCGTCCTCGAGCCATGCCTCCTCGGCCTCGATCCGCCGCGTCGGCCCGCCCGAGAAGCCGTATTCGACGAAGGTCACCTCGAAGAGGCGCGTCGCATCCGGGGTGGCCCGGGAGGCGTGGATCACCGTCTGCCCGGTGTCGTCGCCCTGCCGCAGCCAGAGCCCCTCGGCCCCGATGGAAAACGTCGCGGTGCCGCCGTTGCGGTAGCGCTCGACGAGGTCGGAATAGCGCTTCGACGTGCCCGCGACGATCGGGTTCATCGCCGCGACCGCCACCGCGCCGACGAGCAGCGACACAAGCGCAGGGCCCAGGAGCGCCACCAGCCCCGAGCGCCCCGCCGCGCGCGCGATCAAAAGCTCCGAGGAGCGCGCGAGCGCCAGAAACACCGCGATGGAGGACAGGATCATCACCAGCGGTAACATCTGATAGAGCCCCTCGGGCGCTTTCAGCAGCGTCAGGGTGAAGAGCGCGCCGGGCGCGAGATCGCCCTCGAACCGGCGCAACAGATCGACCACGTCGAGAAGCGCTAGGAACAGGAAGAACACCCCGAACAGACCCAGAAAGACGAGCAGAAACCGCCGCGCGAAATAGAGATGCAGGATCATGTCGCGGCCTCTTCGGCCTCGCGCAGCCGGCGGCGCGGCGGATGCGGGCGCGCTGCCCAGGCGAGCATCGTCGCCACCAGGACCAGCCCGAAGAGCGGCGCGGCATAGGTGAGCGGCCAGAGCGACGCGGTCTTCAGGACCGCGGCCGTCGCGGCGCTCTCGACCATCTTGATCAGCACCAGAAGCAGCACCGCGAAGGCGATCTGCTTGCCCAGCCCGAAGCGGCTGAACCCGCCCACGATCAGCGCCGCGAAACCCACGAGCGACGCCACCACCGCGAGGATCGGCATGGCCAGCCGTGTATGCGCCTCCTCGAACACCTCGCCGATATCCTCGCGCGTGAGCTCCGACACGCCCTCGGGATCGGTCAGGAGAAGCAGCGTCGGCAGCTCGTCGGGTTCCGGCCTGCGGCTGTCGCGCGCGTCGATGAGCGCGCTGACATCATAGGTGAGATCCGCGAAGGTCGTGGTCGAGAGCCGCCGTGTCCCGATCTCGTAGGTCTGCGCCAACCCGTTCAGGAGGATCAGCCGCGTCTCGTCATCGTCGCGCAGGATCACCGCGCTCTCGGCGGTATAGGTGACCTCGCGCCCGTCCTGGCGACGGTCGGAGAGATAGACGTCCAGAAGCTCGCCCTCGGCGGTGATGTCGCGGATGTAGAAGGTCACCCCGCGCGACGGATGCAGGAAGCTGCCCTCGCGCAAAAGCCGCGCGCTGACCGCGCCCGAGACCTCGAGCTCGCGGTCGCGCAGCTGCGCAAGGCTCGAGGGCACCAGTACGTTGCTCAGGACCAGCATCATGCAGCCCACGAAGAGGCCGAAGAACAGCACCGGACGCGCCAGCCGCCAGGGCGAGAACCCCGTCGCCCGCATCACAGTCAGCTCCGAGTCGCTCGACAGCCGGTTGGTGACCGCGACCGCGGCCGCGAAGGCCGACATCGGCAGCACCGACAGGATCACGCCGGGCAGCGACAGGAGCGTGAACTCCAGCACCACGCCCGCCGACTGCCCGTCGGCGATCAGCCGGTCGAACAGCACCACCGCACGGTTGATCCAGTAGACCGCGACCAGCACCAGGGTGAAGAAACCGAAGAGCACGAGCAGCCGGGACAGGAGATATCTGTCGAATCTCGCCACGCCGCGCCTTGCCTCCCGAGGTCTCGTTGCCGCGGACCCTAGCCCATGTTTCGGGGCGGAGAAAGGTCGCTCTGGTCAAGCTCCGGCCCGGACGATACCTCTGGGTCCGACCCGTCTTTCAAGGAATGAGCCATGACCGAACTGCGCCCCGTGTCCTTCACCGCCACCGATCTCGACGCGCTGGCGAAGGCCCCGGGCCGGATCGCGGTCTTCGTGCCCGCCGACGGCAAGCTCTCGCCCGGCGCGCGGCGGCTGAACAAGCTCTGCAAGGGCGCGCTCGAGCGCGCCGTGGGTTCTGAGCGCTTCGAGAAGCTCGCGCAGGGCGACGCGCTCTCGCTCGCCTGGCCCGCGGGGCTTGAGGCCGACGGCATCGACATCGTCAAGCTCGACAAGAAGGCCGACACCGCCGCCGCCCGCAAGTCCGGATCGGCGCTCGCCCGCGCGGGCGGCAGCGCCGCGCTCACTGTGCTGGCCGAGGCCCGAGGCGACACCGCCGAGATCGTGCTGGGCCTCGTCCTGCGCTCCTACCGCTTCACCCGGCACAAATCCGACAAGGGTGACGCGCCGGGCGCGGTGACGATCCACTCCGCCAAGCCCGACGCCGCCGAGACCGCCGCCGCCACCGCGCTGGCCCTGGCCGAGGGCGTCAGCTTCACCCGCGATCTCGTCAACGAACCCGCCAACGTCCTGACCACCAGCGAGTTCGCCGCCCGTCTCGTGGCGCTCTCCGAGCTCGGCATCGAGGTCGAGGTCCTCGAAGAGGATCACATGCGCGAGCTCGGCATGGGCTCGTTCCTCTCGGTCAGCCAGGGTTCGGAAAGCCCCGCGAAACTCGTGGTCATGCGCTGGAAGGGCGGCGGCGACGAGGCGCCGCTCGCGCTTGTCGGCAAGGGCGTCGTCTTCGACACCGGCGGCATCTCGCTGAAACCCTCGGCGGGCATGGAGACCATGACCATGGACATGGGCGGCGCCGGCGTGGTCGCGGGCACGATGCGCGCGCTCGCGCGCCGCAACGCCCGCGCCAATGTCACCGGCCTTGTCGGCTTGGTCGAGAACATGCCCGACGGGCGCGCCTCGCGCCCGGGCGATATCGTCACCTCGATGAAGGGCGACACGATCGAGATCGTGAACACCGATGCCGAGGGCCGTCTCGTCCTGGCCGACGTGCTCTGGTACGCGCAGGAGACCGAAAAGCCCGCCGCGATGATCGACCTCGCCACCCTGACCGGGGCCTGCATCGTCGCCCTCGGGCACGATCATGCCGCGGTTCTCGGGACCGATGACGGCTTCACCGAGGATCTCCTCGCCGCGGCCAAGGCCGAGGGCGAGGGCGCCTGGCGCATGCCCTTCGGTCCGGGCTATGCCGATCTCATCAAGACCCCGCTCGCCGATGTGAAGAACTCGGGCGGCCGCCCGGCGGGCACGCTGACCGCGGCGGAATTCCTCAAGCGCTTCGTGAAGGACGACCTGCCCTGGTGCCATATCGACATCGCGGGCGTCGCGCATGTGCCGAAGGACCAGGTGCTTTCGGCCAAGGGCGCGACAGGCTGGGGTGTCCTGACCCTCAACCGCCTCATCGCCGAGCATTTCGAGCAGGGGTGATGGGTGCGGCCTATTTCTACCACCTGACCCGCGCGCCCCTCGACGAGACGCTGCGGCTTCTCTTGGGCAAATCGCTGCAGGCGGGCTGGCGCGTGGCGCTCCGCGCGCCCGATCCCGCGCGGCTCGACTGGCTCGATCAGGCGCTCTGGCTCGGGCCCGAGGACGGGTTCCTGCCGCATGGCATCGCGGGCGGCCCGCATGACGCGGCGCAACCGATCCTCCTGACCACCGGTGAGGCCAGGAACGATCCCGCCTGTCTCATGGCCGTGGACGGCGCCGGGGTCGATGCAGGCGAGGTCGCCCGGCTCGAGCGGGTCTGCATCCTTTTCGACGGCCATGACGAAGCCGCCGTCGCCCAGGCCCGCACCCAGTGGAAGGCACTGACCGGTGCCGGTGCCGCCGCGCAATACTGGTCCGAAGCCTCGGGCCGCTGGGAAAAGAAAGCCGAGGCCTGACAGCCGGAAAGCGCCCCACGCATCCGCGCCGGGCGCCTTCCCGATGTTTCATCTGTCCGGAAATATCCCGGAGAGCGCGAGAGGCAGCGCCTCTCGCATCGCGCAGCGATCCCGGTGCGCGACCGCTCCCGGCTCAGGTCAGTTCAGGATCGTCGACAGCGCCCCGATCACGTCCAGAACCTCGCGGGTCTCGCGATCGACGCGGTAGACGGTCTCGCCCACGCGGTAATAGCTCTCGCCCGGGTCCAGATCGTAGCGGCGCGGATCGCGGATCACGACGTAATCGGTGTCGATCCGGTCGCCGATCCCGTAGCGGTAAAGCTGCTCCTCGGCATAGCGGTCCTCGTCGCGGATCACGCCCTTCTTGGCGAGGCCCGGAGGCGTGCAGCCGTTCTGTTTCTTGGCGAGCCCCGGCGGGCAGCCCTTGGGGGCGGCGATGGCGGGGGTGACGGCGGCGCAGGCAAGCGCCAGCGCGAGTGTGGTCATGATGCGGGTCATGGCATGTCTCTTTCCTTGGTTCGGAAAGGAAATGCCTCTGCCCCGGCAACCGTTCCAGCGGGCAGCGCTCCTTGGGCGGAGCGTCGCCGATGCGCGGGCTATGTTCCGCTCTGGCAGGTGTTGATCCCGAAGAGGGAATAGAGCCCGCAGGTCCCGAAAATCCCGGTGGCCAGCGGCATGATGCCGATCAGGAACAGCCAGCGATAGGCCGCGTCGGGCATGAGGAAAAAGCCCAGGAGAAGGGCCACTCCGACGACGATCCGAAGGACCCGGTCGAGCGTGCCGACATTGCGCGTGAACATGGCGAGATCTCCGTTTGTGGAATCACATTCTATAAGATGAATATGATGGTCAAACAGCGCGTCCGCAAGGGACGCAACGTCGCAGGCACCTCAGTTCTGATCGGCGATCAGCCGTCCATGCTTGCGCATCTCGGTGACCAGGCGGCCGAACCGGTCGATCCCGCGCGCCTCGAGCATCGGCAGCATCCGGCAGAGCACCTGGGCGGTCGCGCGGGCATCGCCGAGCGCGGTGTGGCGGTCGGCCTCGGCCAGCTCGACCCCGAGCCGCGCGGCGAGACTGTCGAGGTCATGCGGCTCGGTCGTGCCGAACAACACCGCCGAGACCAGCACCGTGTCGACCACCGGCATGTCCCAATCGACCCCCATGGCGCGGCGATGGCGGCGCAGAAAGGCCAGGTCGAAGGGAGCGTTATGGGCGACGATCACCCCGTCCCGGGCGAAGCGGTGCAATGCGCGACCGGCCTCGGCGATCTTCGGCGCGCCCGCGACCATCGCGTCGGTCACGCCATGCACCTTGGTCGAGACCGGCGGGATCGGGCGTTCGGGATCGACCAGCGTGTCGAAGCTCTCGGTCTCGACCACGCGGCCCCGGAGCACCCGGAGCGCGCCGATCTGCACCACCGCGTCCTTGTGCGGCAAGAGCCCCGTCGTCTCCAGATCGAAGACGCAGAAATCGAGCCGCGATAGCGGCGCCTCCTCGAGCCCGGTCTCGCTTGAGCGGTCCAGAAGCGCGAAATCATAGGTCAGCGGGCGCTGCGCCTCGGGGGCGATGCGCGCCTCGGCGGCGTCGATGAAGATGAGCGTGCAATCGGCCTCGAGCGGGGTCATCGTGAGGGTGAGCGTCAGAGCCCGGTCGGCGGTCGCCATCCCGGCCTCGACGGATTTGCCGGTCGACCGCATCTGGGCCTTGGCGCGGTCGAACGCGCGGCGGTCGACATAATCCGACATCGGCGCATTGAGCCGGGGCGCGGAGATCTGCGACAGGATCTCGGCGGCCTGACCGTCATAGAGCACGATCTGGTCATTGCCATTGATCAGCACGGTGGCGATGGGAACCTCTGAGAGGATCGCGGTCAGGCGCTTCCGCTCGTCCTCGAGATGCCGGGTCTCGAGCGCCACGGCCTCGGCGCGCTCCTGGCGCGCGGTGGAGAGCGCCGCGGTGACGGCGGTGGCGGCGGGGCCGAGATCGCCCAGATGCGCCGCGGCGCTTGCGTCGAGCGCATGCGCC
>NZ_JBHTMU010000024.1:0-61737 GCF_042679605.1 Litorisediminicola beolgyonensis | reverse complement strand
GACGCCCGAGGCGGCACCGCGCAAGCGTGGCCTGCTGGAGCGCCTCCGCGACCGGCTCCGCCGCAGCGCCTGATGGCGCGGATCCCGTCCCCGGCAGGTCACCTGCCGGGGCGGGCGCGGGGTCCCGGTGGCGGGCTGACGCCCTGACCCGGTTCCCGGGCGCTCCTTTCTTAACGGTCCGGCTTGGACTGTCAGGAGGTCTGACGCGGGGCGCGCGTCAGCGGCCGTGGCCGATGCCGCGCGGCAGACGCTCGACACTCAGCGCCTCGGGCCAGTAGCCGAGGCGCTCGATGACGACCAGAAGCGCGCAGAGCGCCACCACGACCAGGACGATCCGCACCTGCAGGGCAGAGGGCGGCCGCGCCACCCAGCGGCGCATGCGCAGAAGCCAGATCGGGTTCATTCCGGGAACCGCACCTTGCCGATATAGGGTAGGTTGCGGTTGCGCTGCGCGTAGTCGATCCCGTAGCCCACCACGAACTCGTCCGGGATCTCGAAGCCTGTCCAGTCGGCGCGGATCTCGACCTCGCGCCGCGTCGGCTTGTCGAGGAGCGCAATGGTCCTGAGCCGCGCCGGTCCGCGCGTCTCCAGAAGCCGCAACACATGGCTGAGCGTGTAGCCGGTATCGACGATATCCTCGACCACGAGCACGTCGCGGCCTTCGATGGCGGCGCGCAGGTCCTTCAGGACCCGCACCTCGCGGCTCGATTCCATCGCATCGCCGTAGGAGGAGACCTCGAGAAAATCCACCTCGACCGGCAGGTGCAATTCACGCACCAGATCGGCGATGAAGACGAAACTGCCGCGCAGCAGTCCGACGACCACCAGCTTGTTGGTGTCGGAGAACTCGGCGGCGATCTCGGAGGCCAGGGCCTCGATCCGGGCGGCGATGGCCTTGGCCGAGATCATCTCGTCGATGACATAAGGACGCTGTGTCATGGGTTTCCCTTGATTTCCGGGTGCACCATACGACATCCAAGGACACTGTCACGCCCCGCGAAGGACCGATGCCCAGCCATTCCGAAACCAAGATGCTGCCCTACTCGGCGCAGCAGATGTACGACCTCGTTGCCGATGTCGCCTCGTATCCCGAGTTCCTGCCCTGGTGTGCTGCCGCGCGCATCCGGTCGCGCGAGGACAAGGGCGATCACGAGGTGATGCTTGCGGACCTCGTGATCAGCTTCAAGGTCTTCCGTGAACGCTTCGGGAGCCGCGTGGTGCTGCGCCCCGAGACCATGGAAATCGAGACCGAGTATCTCGACGGGCCGATCCGCTACCTGGAAAGCAAGTGGTCGTTCAAGGATGTCGAGGGCGGCGCGGAGGTCAGTTTCTTCGTCGATTTCGAGTTCAAGAATCGGCTCCTGCAGGGGGCGGCGGGGATGTTCTTCTACGAGGCGATGCAGCGCGTGGTGCGGGCGTTCGAACGTCGGGCGGCCGAGCTTTACGGCTAATGTGGCGATCGTCTGGCGCGCCCAGATTTTGCCGCAATTCCCGACTAGACTGGACGCATCGGGGGCTTGGCCAGAAGGGCCGAAGCGAAGAGAACTAAAGCCATGTCCCTTCTTTCGTCCTTGTCCGGGGCGTCCGCTATCCTGGCGCCCAGGACCGCAGAGCCGCCGGTATCTCCGCCAGAGCCGGTGCAGGATGTCTCGGCGGTCCAGGTCTTTGACACCACGGACGCGAAATCCTCGGGCGGGGCCACCGACGGCCACGGCCCGTCCTGGTTCGCCCGCGAGCACAGCCATGCCGACACATCCTCGCGTGACCCGCGGGGTCCGTCCTCGGGGTCGGGATCGGCGGAGCGGAAACTCAGCGCCTATGTCGCACCTCTGACGGTGACGCCGCCCGGCCAGGTGGTGGTCGCGGCACAGGTGCGTGCGCCCGATGCCGAGCTTCTGGGGCTCATCGCGCGCCCGCCTGCGAGCGTGAGCACCATGGCCTTGCGCGCCTACCAGGAAAGCGGCGTCCGTCCGGCCCCGATCGTGATCGAGCTCGCACTCTCGTCGGTGAACCAGAAAGCCTGAGACCATCGCGCCGCCCGGCCGCAAGTCCGAGGAAAATGAAAGCGCCGCGTCCCCCGGGGAACGCGGCGCGTCTTCGCGTCAGTGATGACGTTCAGCTCGCGTGGTCGTAGGCGCGCTCGCCATGGACCATGATGTCGAGCCCGTTTCGCTCGGTCTCTTCGTCGACGCGGAGCGGCGTGATGGCCTTGGTCACGAAGACCAGAAGCACGGTCATCACGATGGTGAAGGCTCCGACGATCACGAGGCTGCCGAATTGCGCGACGAAGCTGCCCGCGCCGAAGACGGCGATCATGATCGTGCCGAAGATGCCGCCGACGCCGTGGACCGCGAAGACGTCCAGCGTGTCGTCGATCTTGAGCGTGTTGCGGATCAGGTTCACCGCCTCTTGGCAGAGGATGCCGGCGATGGCGCCGATGATCAGCGCCGGGATCGGGCCGACGAAGCCCGAGGCCGGTGTGATCGAGGCGAGACCGGCGATGGTGCCGGTGACCATGCCCACCATCGAGGCCTTGCCGAACTTGACCTTCTCCCACAGCGCCCAGGTGAGCGACGCGGTCGCGGCCGAGATATGCGTCACGGTCAGCGCCATGGCCGCGCCGCCATCTGCCGCGAGCTGCGAGCCGCCGTTGAAGCCGAACCAGCCGACCCAGAGCATCGACGCGCCGATCATGACGTAGCCGGGGTTGTGCGGCGGCGTCGTCACGTTGCGCCGCGGCTTCAGGAACACCGCGATGATCAGCGCCGCGAGGCCCGCGGTCTCGTGCACCACGATGCCGCCCGCGAAGTCGCGCACGCCGGTCTCGCCGAAGATCCCGCCATCGGCCAGCATGCCGCCGCCCCAGACCCAATGCGCCACGGGCGCATAGCACAGAAGCATCCAGAGCGAGGAGAAGAGCAGGACGAAGCCGAAGCCGATGCGCTCGACATAGGCGCCGACGATCAGCGCCGGGGTGATGATCGCGAAGGTCATCTGGAAGGCGAAGAACAGGACCTCGGGAATGGTGCCCGAGAGCGTGTCGGCATCGACCCCCATCAGGAAGGCCTTGCCGAGCCCGCCCCAGACGGCGCCGTCGCCGCCAAAGGCGATCGAGTAGCCCGCCACGAGCCACAGAACGCTCATGAGGCAGGCGATGGCGAAGCAGTGCATCAGCACCGACAGCACGTTGCGGGCGCGCACGAGCCCGCCGTAGAACAATGCCAGTCCCGGCAATGTCATGAACAGCACCAAGGCTGTCGCGGTGATGATCCAGGCGGTATCTGCCCCGTTCATATCCGTCCCTCTCCCTCTCTCCGGATGTGTCGTGCGCGTCTCAAACCGGATGGGGGGCGCGGGAAAAAGAGGCAAAGCGCCGCCGGGGCGGCGAAGTTTTTATCTTTTTGCAAACTGCCGCGTTATTGGGCGTAATATCGGGTGAATGCCCGCAATCCAGTCACTCTTCGTTTAAGGCGTCCCGCAGCATTTCGAGCGCGTGGCGGGTCGCCGCGCGGCGCACCTCGTCCCGTCCGATGGCGCCGAACTCCTTGGTGACCGAGCGGTCCTCGATCTCGGTCGCGCGGGCGATGGCGAAGCAGACGCGGCCCTCGGGCTTGTGCTCGGACCCGCCGGGGCCCGCGATCCCGGTGATCGCGACAGCGAGGTCGCCGCGCCCGGTATAGAGCGCGCCGTCGGCCATTTCGCAGGCGACCTCTTCCGAGACGGCGCCGTGAGCTTCGAGCGTGGTCTCGAGAACGCCCAGCATCGCGCATTTGGCGGCGTTGGAATAGCTCACCCAGCCGCCGATCACGACGTCGGAGGAGCCGGGGATGTCGGTCAACGCGGCGGCGACCATGCCGCCGGTGCAGCTCTCGGCGGTCACGAGGCGCTGTCCCTTCGCGCGGGCGATGTCGAGCACCTCGGAGGCGAGGTCGTGGAACGGGGCGGTGTCGGTCACAGCAGGAGCACTCCATGTGCGAGGATGGCGAGGAGGATAACGCAAATCGCGGCAAAAATACCGGCCCAGACATCGTCGAGCATCACGCCCAGCGGATCGCCGCGGCGGTCGGCGCGGCCGACGAGCCAGGGTTTCCAGATGTCGAAGAGCCGGAAGAGCAGGAAGGCGGCGACCCAGCCGGGCCAGAGATCGGTGATCGCGGCCCCGGCGAAACTGGCGCCGTAGGAGACCGGAAAGAGGGCGATCCACTGGCCGACGACCTCGTCGATCACGATCTCCGAGGGGTCCTCGTTGCCCGTGGCGCGGGTCTCGATCCGGGTGGCCCAGAGACCCAGCGCGAAGACGAGCAGAATGGCCAGCGCCGCGAGCCAGGGACCGCCCAGCACATGCAGCACCCAGAAGAGCGGCAGCGCCGCGAGCGATCCCCAGGTGCCCGAGGCGGGGCGCATGTAGCCCACGCCGAAGAGCGTCGCGATCATCCGGCTCATGACGCCACCAGCGCGGCGGTGGCAATCGCGGCGATGCCTTCCTCGCGTCCCGTGAAGCCCAGTTGCTCGGACGTGGTCGCCTTGACCGACACCCGCATCGGGTCGAGCCCGGTGATCCGCGCCATCTCGGAGCGCATGGCGGGCGCGTGCGGGCCGATCTTCGGCCGCTCGCAGATCAGCGTGACGTCGATATTGGCGATGGCAAAGCCGCGCTCGGCGGCAAGCTTGACCGCGTGCTCGAGGAAGATATGGCTCGCCGCGCCCTTCCACTGCGGGTCCGAGGGCGGGAAATGCTGGCCTATATCGCCCTCGGCAAGCGCACCGTAGATCGCGTCCGTCGCGGCATGCATCCCGACATCGGCGTCGGAATGGCCGAGAAGGCCGCGCTCATGCGGCACGTCGATTCCGCAGAGCGTGACGTGGTCGCCCTCGCAGAACCGGTGTACGTCGAACCCGTTGCCGAGCCTGATCTCCATGGGTCACTCCTTTTCGCGGGCGAGGATCTGCGCGGCGCGGGCGAAATCCTCGGGCGCGGTGATTTTCAGATTGTCTTCGGCTCCGGGCACGATCGCCACCGCAAGACCGGCGGCGCGGGCGACCGCGACATCGTCGGCGGCGTCTCCGTCGTGGCTGCGATGCGCGGCGAGAATGGCGTCGAAGCGGAAGCCCTGCGGCGTCTGCGCGCGGAAAAGCCCGGCGCGGTCGCGGGTTCCTGTCACGAGCCCGTCCGCACCGGTCCAGAGCGCGTCGGTCACGGCGAGGGCAGGGGCCGCGCCCGCGGTCCGGGCCAAGGCGGCCTCGACCGCCGCGATCACGCGTTCCGGCACGCAGGGGCGCGCCACGTCGTGGATAAGCACCGTGTCGGGCTGTGCCTCCGCGAGCGCCTCGAGACCCGCCCGGACCGAGGCGGCCCGCGTGGCACCCCCCTGCACCAGACGCACATCGAGCCCATCGCTCACCGCAAGGGCGCGGGGCTCGTCCTCGGGCCGGATCACCAGCACGGTCGGACGCGGCGCGAAGCGTTCGAGCGTCCAGCGCGCGACGGGTTTTCCGGCGACCTCCTGCCATTGCTTCGCCACCGGCCCTCCGGCGCGGGTGCCTTGCCCGGCGGCGACGATGAGAACGGCGGATGTCATTGCGGCGGGTCCTTTCCGCTTCTCTCTAGGCGAGCCGGTGCGGTTGCGCAATCGACCGGCGATAATGCTCAAAAATTAGGCAATACGCAGCTTGCTGCTTGCGCTTTGCCCGCATGTTATTGAATGGCCACAAGCCTCGGGGTAGCCCGGGGTCATTGCACAAGGAATAGGCGCTTGGCCTTCTCACTCGGCCCACTTCACATCGATCCGCCGGTCCTTCTCGCGCCTCTCGCGGGGATCACAGACCGGCCGTTCCGCGATCTCGTCGCCTCCTTCGGCGCGGGCCTCGTGGTGAGCGAGATGATCGCCAGCCAGGAGATGGTGCAGGGCCGCGCGGGCACGCGGGAACGCGCGGAACTGGGCTTCGACGCGGGCCGCACCTCGGTCCAGTTGGCCGGGCGCGATCCCCACTGGATGGCAGAGGCCGCACGCATGGTCGAGGCCCAGGGCGCAGCGGTGATCGACATCAACATGGGTTGCCCCGCCAAGAAGGTCACCGGAGGCTATTCCGGCTCGGCGCTGATGCGCGACCCCGACCACGCGCTCAGGCTGATCGAGGCGGTCGTGGGCGCGGTCTCGGTGCCGGTCACGCTGAAAACGCGGCTCGGCTGGGACGAAGATTGCCTGAACGCCGCCGATCTTGCGCGTCGCGCCGAAGGGGCCGGTGTTCGGATGGTGGTGATCCATGGCCGGACGCGCTGCCAGTTCTACAAGGGACAGGCCGACTGGTCCGCGATCCGCGCGGTGCGCGACGCGGTCTCGGTGCCGGTCATCGCCAATGGCGACATCACCGATGCTGGTTCGGCGCGCGCCGCTCTTCTGGCCTCCGGCGCGGCAGGCGTGATGGTCGGGCGCGGCGCTCAAGGCGCGCCGTGGCGGCTGGCCGAGATCGCCGCCGAGCTGTTCGGGCACGAGGCGCCGACGATCCCGGAAGGGTCGGCGCTCTGCAACATGATTTCAGCACATTACGAGGCGATGCTCACCTTCTACGGCAGCGCACTTGGCCTGCGGGTCGCCCGGAAACACCTTGGCTGGTACATGGATCGCGCGGGCACGCCGACGGATCTGCGCCGCAGGATCCTGACCGGAACCGATCCGGCCCAGGTCCTGTCGCTCCTGCCGGACGCGATCCTGACCGAGGGCGCGGAAAGGAGAGCGGCATGAAGGACGCCCTCGATCTCGCGCTCTGGTCCTCGCTTCCGGTCCCCGCGATCCTGATCGACGGCCAGGACCGCATCGCCGATCTGAACCCGGCGGCGGAGGGGTTCCTGAACAACTCGGCCAAATGGCTCATGGGCCAACCGGTCTGGGACCGTCTCGCCGTCGACGCGCCGCTGGAAGAGAGTTTCGCCCGCGCCCGCGAGAAGGGCACGCCGCTTTTCGTCAACGATGTCGACGTGGGCACGGGCAGCCGCGCGCCTCTGGTCTGCTCATTGCAGATCGCGCCGCTGACCGGGCAGACCGGCTGGATGATCATGCTGATCTCGCCGCGCGAGTTGGCGGGCCGGATGACCCAGAGCCACTCGGTCAAATCCGCCGCCAAGAGCGCCATCGGCATGGCCGAGATGCTGGCCCACGAGATCAAGAACCCTCTCGCGGGCATTGCGGGTGCAGCGCAGCTTCTGTCGATGAGCCTCTCGAAGGACGACCTGGAGCTAACCGACCTGATCGTCGCCGAGACCCGGCGCATCGTGAAGCTTCTCGAGCAGGTGGAGCAGTTCGGCAACCTTTCCGCGCCCGAGCGCAAGCCGGTGAACATCCACGACGTTCTCGATCGCGCGCGGCGCTCCGCGCTTCTGGGGTTCGGCGGTCACATGAAGATCATCGAGGATTACGACCCCTCGCTGCCGATGGCCTGGGGCGATCCCGACCAGCTCTTGCAAGTGGTGCTGAACCTTCTCAAGAACGCCTCGGAAGCCGCTGATCCGAAAGAGGGCGGGACGATCCGGCTGCATACCTTCTACGAGCACAGCTTCCGCCTGCGCCGGGCCGACGGGTCCGGCCAGAAACTGCCGTTGCAGATCGAGGTGATCGACGACGGCCCGGGCCTGCCGCCCGACATTAAGGGCGATATCTTCGACCCCTTCGTGTCGGGCAAGGAGAACGGCACCGGCCTCGGGCTGGCGCTCGTCTCCAAGATCATTTCCGACCATGACGGGTGGATTTCCGTCGACAGCGTGCCGGGCAAGACGCTGTTCCGCATCTCCCTGCCTTTGGCGCCGCGACATTTGAAGGAGACCGACTGATGGATGGCACGATCCTTGTCGCCGATGACGACCGCACGATCCGCACGGTCCTGACCCAGGCCCTGACCCGCGCGGGGTGCAAGGTGCACGCGACCTCGTCGCTGACCACGCTGATGCGCTGGGTCGGCGAGGGTAAGGGCGACGTGGTGATCTCGGACGTGGTCATGCCGGATGGCAACGGGCTGGAAATGCTGCCGAAAATTCACACGGACCGGCCCGACCTGCCGGTGATCGTGATCTCGGCGCAGAACACGATCATGACCGCGATCCAGGCCGCCGAGGCCGAGGCCTATGACTACCTGCCGAAGCCCTTCGACCTGCCGGACCTGATGAAGCGCACCGCCAAGGCGCTCGAAAACCGCCGTCGTGCGCCGCGCCGGGACGAGCCCGTCGTCGGCGCGGACGGGCCCGAGGAACTGCCGCTCGTAGGCAAAACCGCAGCGATGCAGGCGCTTTACCGGCTGGTCGCCAAGGTGATGAACACCGATCTCCCGGTCCTGATCACCGGTGAAAGCGGGACCGGTAAATCCCTGATCGCGAAGGCGATCCACGATTTCTCGGACCGGCGAACCTTGCCCTTCGTGGTCGCGACCGGCGCGGATCTGTCCGATCTCGAAGGCCCCGCGCGGGTGCTGGCGCGGGTCAAGGGCGGCACGCTCCTGATCGACGAGATCTCGGATATCGAGGACGAGGTTCAGGCGCGGCTGGTGCGGATGATGGATGTGCCGGGCGAGCATGTGCCGCGCTTCATGGCCACCAGCCAGACCGATCTGGCCCAGGCGATGGAGGACGGCCATGTCCGCCGCGATCTCTACTACCGGATGTCGGGCGCCACGATCTCGGTTCCGTCGCTGCGCGAGCGTGTCGACGACATCGCGCTTCTGACCGAACATTTCCTTCTGCGCGCCGAGCGCGACGGTGGCGCCAAGCGCTGGCTGTCGGCGGACGCGGCCGAGCTGTTCCGGCAGTATTCCTGGCCCGGCAACGTGCGCCAGCTCGAGAACGCGGTGCGGCGGCTCAGCCTCACCAGCCGCGCCGACGAAATCACGCGCTCCGAGGTCGAGGCGGTGCTCGGCAACCAGCCCGATACCGGCCCGATCCTGAGGGGCGGAGATTCGGAAAAACTCGGCACCTCCGTGGCCCGACATCTGCGGCGCTACTTCGATCTGCACGGCAATATGCTGCCTCCGCCGGGCCTCTATGCCCGGATTTTGCGCGAAGTTGAGGCACCGCTCATAGAAATCGCACTCGACGCCACCGGAGGAAATCAGGCCAAGTGTGCGGATTTGCTGGGAATCAATCGAAACACCCTGAGAAAGAAGATCACCGATCTCGATATCCGCGTGACACGACGCCGCAAATTGATGTAAAACCGCAACAGAAACGTGGCCACGGGGCCGGTTGCTCCGGAGAGACCACAAGATATGGCGGTTGGCTGCATCGAGCAGTCATCAATTCGAGAGGCGGCTGTGGCCACCCGAGCACGGAGTCTGAACTGGACTCGCCTGGCAAAGCTCAGGCGACAGAGGCGCGTCCAGAACGCGTTCACCCTGGGGCTTGTCTTTCTCGGACCTGTCCTCGCGGTGACGACCTATCTGGTGCTGGGTCCTCTGGATCGCGGCTCGTCGCAGAGCATGGCGCTGCGCTTCATCCTTCTCGCCGATCTCGTCTATGTCCTGCTTCTGGCCGCGCTGGTGATGAGCGCGCTTGCCCGGATGGTGTCTGCGCGGCGCGCGCAATCGGCCGGATCGCGGTTGCACCTGCGCCTGACCGGCGTCTTCGCGCTGATGGCGCTCTTGCCGACGATCACCGTCGCGGTCTTTGCCGTCCTGACCATCAACGTCGGTCTCGAGACCTGGTTCTCGACCCGCGTGTCGAACGTGGTCGGCGCCTCGCTCTCGGCCGCCGAGGCCTATGAGCTCGAGCATCGCGAAGACCTGATCCAGGACGCGACCGCGCTTGCGGCCTTCCTTGATGCCAACCGGCGCGCCGCCCCCTTCATGGACGATGGCGAGCTGCGGCAGGTCCTGTCGAGCGGGCAGGGACAGATCCAGCGCGGTCTCCGCGAAGCCTATGTGATCGACGGCGAAGGCACGATCCGGGCCCGGGGCGAGCGCTCGTATCTCTTCGACTTCGAGGATCCGGGCGCGGCGAAGATCGCCGAGGCCGAGACGCAAGGAGCGGCGGTGATAGAGGACTGGTCGAACAACGAGTTCCGCGCGCTGATCCCGCTCGACGCTTTCGTGGACCGGTTCCTCTACGTCAGCCGCGAAGTCGATGGCGGCATCCTCAACCTTCTCGACGACACGCAGGAGACCGCGCGCTTCTACCAGCAGCAGGAAAGCGAGCGCGGACGTCGGCTCTTCGATTTCGCGCTGCTCTACCTGGGCTTCGCGGTGCTGCTTATCCTCGCCGCGATCTGGCTGGGTCTCTGGTTCGCCGAGCGGCTGTCGCGGCCCGTCGGGCGTCTGGCCGGTGCGGCGCAGCGCGTCGGCGCGGGCGATCTGGACGTGCAGGTGCTCGAGGACGAGGGCGATGACGAGATCGCCATGCTGGGGCGGTACTTCAACCAGATGACGCGGCAGCTCAAAGGCCAGCGGCAGACGCTTCTCGACAACACAAGGCAGATCGAGCGCCGGCAGCGGCTCTTCGACTCGGTTCTGACCTCCGTTACCTCCGGGGTCGTGGGGCTTGACCCCGAGGGCCGGATCACCTTCGTCAACCGCTCCGCCGAAAAGCTTCTGGGCTGGTCCAGCGACCAGGAGCAAGACAGCCTGCCGCTCTCGGTCGCGGTGCCCGAGTTCACGCCGCTTTTCGATCGTCTGCGCGACACCGGCGCGGAGGTCGTGCAGGAAGAGGTCAAGCTGTCGCGGTCCGGCAGTCTCGAACATCTCCTGGTCCGCGTCTCGCCACGGCGGCGCGAGGATGACAGCCTCGAGGGTTACGTGGTCGCCTTTGATGACGTGACCGATCTGGTCAGCGCGCAGCGGATGGCGGCCTGGGGCGACGTGGCGCGGCGGATCGCGCATGAGATCAAGAACCCGCTGACGCCGATCCAGCTCTCGGCCGAGCGGATCAAGCGCAAGTTCCGCAAGGGGCTCGACGAGACCGAGGCCGAGCGGCTCGACCAGATGACCGAGGTCATCGTGCGGCAGACCAATGACCTGCGCCGGATCGTCGACGAGTTCTCCAAATTCGCGCGGATGCCCGAGCCCGAGACCAATCCCGAGGATCTGGCCGATCTCCTGCGCGGCGCGGTGCTCCTGCAAGAGACCGGCCAGCCGGATGTGCGCTTCGTCACCGACCTGCCGCGGCAGGCGGTTCCGGCGGAGTTAGACGCCACGATGATCAGCCAGGCGCTGACCAACCTCATCAAGAATGCAGGCGAGGCGATCGAGAGCCTGGTGGAGCAGGGCGCGCCCGAGGGGTTCGCGCCCGAGATCCATGTCGGCATGGCGCTCGAAGACGGCCGCGCCGTCATCCGCATCGCCGACAATGGCATCGGGCTGCCCGAGGACCGCGCGCGGCTCTTCGAGCCGTACGTGACGACCCGCGACAAGGGCACCGGCCTCGGCCTGCCCATCGTCAAGAAGATTATCGAGGAGCACGGCGGAACGCTGGCCCTCGAGGATGCGCCGGTGTTCGGCGGCGCGTCTCATGCCGGAGCGATGGCGGTGGTCCGCCTTCCGCTCGGGCACACCGGCCCGAAAGAGGCGGCCGAACGAGCAGTGGACACGGTTTGAGGAAAGGATTTACGACATGGGCGACATTCTGATCGTCGACGACGAGCGGGACATCCGGGAATTGATCGGGGACATCCTCGAGGACGAGGGCTACACCACGCGTCTGGCCGGGACCTCGAACGAGGCAATGGCCGAGATCAACGGCGAGCCTCCGGCGCTGATCATCCTCGATATCTGGCTGAAGGACAGCAAGATGGACGGGATCGACATCCTCAAGACCGTCAAGCGCGACAATCCCGGCATCCCGGTGGTCATCATCTCGGGTCACGGCAATATCGAGATCGCGGTCGCGGCGATCAAGCAGGGCGCCTACGACTTCATCGAGAAGCCCTTCAACATCGACCAGCTTCTGGTGGTCATCCGGCGCGCGATGGAAACCTCGCGCCTCCGTCGCGAGAACCAGAGCCTCAAGCGCCGCGAGACCCAGACCGCCGAGATGATCGGCGATTGCGCCTCATTCCGCGGTCTCGTCAGCCAGCTCGACAAGGTCACCAAATCGAACGGACGGGTGATGCTGACGGGTCCCGCCGGTGCAGGCAAGGAGGTCGCGGCCCGCTACATCCACGCCAAGTCGGGCCGTGCGCAGGGGCCCTTCATCACCGTCAACTGCGCCAATATCGCGCCCGAGCAGATGGAAGAGATCCTCTTCGGCCGCGAAACCGCGGATCGCGGGATCGAGCCCGGGCTTCTGGAGCAGGCCCATGGCGGCGTCGTCTTTTTCGACGAGGTCGCGGACATGCCGCTCGGCACCCAGTCGAAGATCCTGCGGGTGCTGGTCGACCAGCAGTTCCAGCGCGTCGGCGGTCAGGACAAGGTGCGGGTGGACCTGAGGGTGATCTCCTCGACCAACCGCGACCTCGCCCATGAGATCGCCGCGGGCACCTTCCGCCAGGAGCTCTATCACCGCCTGAACGTGGTGCCGATCTCGGTGCCGAGCCTCGAGGACCGGCGCGAGGACATCCCGCTTCTCGCGCGGCATTTCGTCGGGCTCTTCAACAAGGCCCAGGGCCTGCCGCTGCGCGAGATCTCCGACGAGGCGGTGGCGCTCCTGCAGACCATGATCTGGCCCGGGAACGTGCGCCAGCTGAAGAACCTGATCGAGCGGGTGCTGATCCTCGGCGACGGCACCGACGCGATCGAGGCGCGCGAGCTGCCTCAGGACACCGGGCCGTCCGGCTCCGAGGAGGGGCGCGTCGTCCTCTCGGGGGCGCTGGCCACCCTGCCGCTGCGCGAGGCGCGCGAGGCCTTCGAACGCGAATACCTGCTCACGCAGATCAACCGGTTCGGCGGCAATATCAGCCGCACCGCCAGCTTCGTCGGCATGGAGCGCTCGGCGCTGCACCGCAAGCTCAAGAGCCTCGGCGTCGTCACCTCGGCCAAGGGCGGCGCGCGCGTCGCGCATGTCGAGGAAGAAGAGCCCGAGCCGCAACGCAAGGCCTCCTGACAGGGACCTCGGGGCAGGGGCGCGATGCGTCCCTGCCAGCGGTCCGGTCGTGGTCCCGTGCGCAGGGACGCCGCGCTCCGTTGACCCGCCGCGCGTTACCTGTCAGACCGGAACATCGAAGATCCCCGGCATTGAAGGCAGGGCATGAAGGTCATCATTTGCGGCGCGGGCCAGGTCGGCTGGCAGATCGCCCGCCACCTCTCGGGCGAGAGGAACGACGTCACCGTCGTCGACAACAATCCCGATCTCGTGCGCCGTGCCACCGATACGCTCGACGTGCAGGGCATCGCGGGCTTCGCGTCCTATCCCGACGTGCTTGAGCGCGCGGGCGCAGAGGACGCGGACATGATCATCGCCGCGACCCATTCCGACGAGGTCAACATGGTCACCTGCCAGGTGGCCCACTCGATCTTCTCGATCCCGCGCAAGATCGCCCGGCTCCGCTCGCAGAGCTACCTGACCGCGATCTATTCCGATCTCTATCGCCGCGATCACCTGCCCATCGACGTGGTGATCAGCCCCGAACGCGAGGTGGCCGACGCCGCCCTCCAGCGCCTCGGCGCGCCCGCGGCCTTCGATACCGAGGTCTTCCTCGACGGGCGGGCGCAGCTTCTGGGCCTGACCATCGACGCCGAATGCCCGGTGGTGAACACGCCGCTCAGGCAGTTGACCGATCTCTTCTCGACCCTGCGCTCGGTCGTCGTCGCCGTGCGCCGAGAAGGCACGCTCTTCGCGCCCGAGCCGCGCGATCAGCTTTTCGTCGGCGACAGCGCCTATGTGATGGTCCATTCCGACGATATCCGTCGCACGCTCGAGATCTTCGACAAGCCGGTCCTGTCGCAGGAGCGGGTCGTCCTGATCGGCGGCGGCAATGTCGGGCTCATGGTCGCCAAGAACCTCGAGAACCGGGCCCAGCGCGTGCGCGCCAAGGTGATCGAGAAGAACCGCCGGATCGCGGAAGTGGCCGCCGAGGCGCTGGAGAAGACCATCGTGCTCCATGGCGACGGTCTCGATTCCTCGCTTCTGGCCGAGGCCAATATCGACCGCGCCGACGCGGTGCTCTGCGTCACCGACGACGACAAGACCAACATGCTCGCGGCGGTGCGCGCCAAGGCCGAGGGCTGCCGCATGGCCATCGCGCTGATCAACGACCCCACGCTGGTGCCCCTCATGGAGCCCCTGGGGATCGACGCCTATATCAACCCGCGCGCCACCACCGTCAGTTCGATCCTGCGCCACATCCGCCATGGTCGCGTGCGCTCGGTCTATTCCATCGGCGACGCCGAGGCCGAGGTGATCGAGGCCGAGGTGCTGTCGACCTCGCCCATCGCCGGAACGAAGATCCGCGACATCGACTTCCCGGAAGGCGTTCTGGTCGGCGCGGTCGCCAAGGAAGGCAAAGTGGTCAAGATCACCGGCGATCTGCGCATTGAAGAGGGCGATCTGATCGTCATCTTTGCGCTCTCGAAGGACGTCGCGGAAGTGGAGCGGCTCCTGCAGGTCTCCATCGATTTCTTCTGAAATGCCCCGTTTCCTGCTGTCCCTGCCGCTGATCCTTCTTTTCACCGGGATCGCGTCGCTGGCAATGCTGGTCCCGGCGGGCTACGCGCTGAAATTGAACGACCACCACGACGCGCGGGCGTTCCTCTATGCCGCGATCATCGGGCTGGTGCTCACCGCGCTGGTAGCGGTGGCGCTGGCGGGACGCGAGCACAACCGCAACCCGCTGCGCCAGCTCCTGGCGCTGCTGCTGGGCTACATCCTCCTGCCCGCCATCCTGGCGATCCCCTTCCACGAGGCGGTGCGCACGACGAGTTTTCTCAACGCCTATTTCGAGATGGTCTCGGCGCTCACGACGACGGGCGCGACGCTCTTCGACCCCGCGCGCCTTTCGGGGGCCGAGCATCTTTGGCGGGCGCTGGTGGGCTGGCTCGGGGGGCTGCTTCTCTGGATCGCGGCCTCGGCCATCCTCGCGCCGCTGACGCTCGGCGGCTTCGAGGTCACGGCGGTCTCCGAACCCGGACAGGCCGCGGCGCCGGGTGCGGCGCATCGCGACCAGTCGGACCCGCGCCAGAGGCTGGCGCGCGCGGTCGCGGCACTGGTCCCGGTCTATGCGATGCTGACAGGCGCGCTCTTCGTGCTCCTGGCGGTCGCGGGCGAGCGGCCCTTCGTGGCGCTCTGCCACGCGATGTCGGTGATGGCGACCTCGGGCATCTCGCCGGTCGGAGGGATCGCGCGCTCCGAGGCGGGCCTCGGCGGCGAGGTGATCGTCTTCTGTTTCCTCCTTTTCGCGCTCTCGCGGCTGACCTTCTCGAACGACACCTCGGCGGCGCGGCGCACCGGTCTCTGGTACGATCCGGAGTTCCGCATGGGGCTGATGATCACCATCCTCGTGCCCTCGGCCCTGTTCCTGCGCCACTGGCTCGCAAGCTTCGAGGTCGGCGAGGAAGAGGACCTGATCGCCGCGTTCCGCGCGTTCTGGGGCGCGGTCTTCACCACGCTCTCGTTCCTGACCACGACCGGGTTCGAAAGCGTCGATTGGGCGCGCGCGCAGAACTGGTCGGGGCTCGACACGCCGGGCCTGATCCTGATGGCCCTGGCGGTGACCGGCGGAGGCGTCGCGACCACGGCGGGGGGCGTGAAGCTCCTGCGCGTGTTCATCCTCTACCTGAACGGCCGTCGCGAGCTTGAAAAGCTCATCCACCCAAGCTCGGTCGGCCGCTCGGGGCTTCTGAGCCGCCGCACCCGCCGCGAGGGTGCGTTCATCGCCTGGGTGTTCTTCATGATCTTCGCGCTGACCGTGACCGGCACGGTGCTGGCGCTCTCGCTCACCGGTGTCAGGTTCGAGCCGGCCTTCGTCCTGTCCGCGGCGATGCTCACCAATACCGGCCCGCTCGTCACCTTCGCCACCGAAATGCCGATCCAGATCGCGCAGATGGCCGACAGCACCAAGGCGCTTCTCTGCGCGGCGATGGTGCTCGGTCGGCTCGAGGTTCTGGCCATCGTCGCGATGATCACGCCCGAGCTTTGGCGGGATTGAGCATTGCCATGCGCTAACAGGGCCAAAGTCGCACAGATTTCCTCTGGAATCTCGCTGGCCCTGTCTCCATACTTGGGGACGGCGTGCCGCTGAGGGTCGCAATAAGGCGCAAGAACAAAGGCTTTTTCGAATGGCATCGGACAGACAAAACCTGCAGGACGCGTTTCTCAATCACGTCCGTAAAACAAAGGTTCCGGTCACTGTATTTCTCATCAACGGGGTCAAGCTTCAGGGCGTGATCACGTGGTTCGACAATTTCTGCGTGCTGCTGCGCCGCGACGGCCAGTCGCAGCTTGTCTACAAGCACGCGATCTCGACGATCATGCCCGCGCAACCGATCAATCTCTATGACGGTGACGAGGGCAATTGAAGGAACATGCCCCGCATGTGACCCGGGCCTGGGTCCTGCATCCGGACATCAAGACCGACCGTGACCGGCGCGATGCAGCCCCGGCGCTGGAAGAGGCCGTGTCTCTGGCCGAAGCGCTTCCCGACCTGACGGTCGCGGGGGCCGAAATCGTGCCCTTGCGCGATCCCCATCCCGGCACGCTGTTCGGCTCCGGCAAGATCGAGGAGCTGCGCGAGCGGCTGAAGGAGGCCGAGGTCGAGCTTGTTCTCGTCGACGGCCCCGTGAGCCCGGTGCAGCAGCGCAATCTCGAGAAGGAGTGGAAGGTCAAGCTTCTGGACCGCACCGGCCTGATCCTCGAGATCTTCTCGGACCGCGCGGCGACCCGCGAGGGCGTGCTGCAGGTCGAGATGGCAGCGCTGAGCTACCAGCGCACCCGGCTGGTCCGCGCCTGGACCCACCTGGAACGTCAGCGCGGCGGTCTGGGCTTCGTGGGCGGTCCCGGCGAAACCCAGATCGAGGCCGACCGGCGCGCCATCGACGAGCAGCTCGTGCGGCTTCGCCGGCAACTCGACCGTGTGGTCAAGACCCGCGACCTGCACCGGAAAGCGCGCGCCAAGGTGCCCTATCCGATCGTCGCGCTCGTGGGCTACACCAACGCCGGAAAATCCACGCTCTTCAACCGCCTGACCGGTGCCGAGGTCATGGCCAAGGACATGCTCTTCGCCACGCTCGACCCGACCATGCGGGCGGTCAAGCTGTCCTCGGGCCCCGAAGTGATCCTGTCGGACACGGTGGGCTTCATCTCGGACCTGCCGACCGAGTTGGTCGCGGCCTTCCGCGCCACTCTGGAAGAGGTTCTGGCCGCCGACCTGATCGTGCATGTGCGCGATATCTCGCATCCCGCGACAGAGGAGCAGGCCGAGGATGTGCGGGCGATCCTCGCCTCGCTCGGCGTGACCGAAACCACGCCGCAGATCGAGCTCTGGAACAAGATCGACCTTCTCGATCCCGAGGTCCGCGACGCCGCGGTCACGCGCGCCTCGCGCGATGAGGGGCTCTTCGCGGTCTCCGCCGTGAGCGGGCAGGGGCTCGACGGGTTTCTCGACGCGGTCGCGGATGTCCTTGCCGGGGAGACCCGCGAAGAGGCGCTGCATCTGGGCTTCGACGACGGGCGCAGACGCGCCTGGCTCTTCCAGAAGGGGCTCGTCGCCGGAGAAGAGCAGACCGAGGACGGCTATGACCTGACCGTCCGCTGGACGGCCTCGGACGCGGCGCAGTTCGAAAAGCTCTGATTTCGCCGCACTTTCCGGCCCGCGCCCCCGACCTATCTCGGAGGCAGTTGGAGGAGAGATGCAGGCGCTCAAGACATTCTTCGTGGATGGCGACACGCCGATGAACTGGCGGGACGTCGCGGTGATGCTGGCGGCCATCGCGGTGCCGCCGCTGATCGGCGTGATGCTGTTCGGGCGGATCGGGGCGGTGGCCTTCGTCGCCGCGCTGCCCGCCCATATCGCCGCGCGCGACGCAGGCCTTCAGCCCGCCGTCGTCGTCACGCTCGTCACCGGCATGGCCGGGATGCTGGTTCTGGGCGAACCGAGCCTCGCCCTGCCGGTGGCCGCCGCACTCGCCGCGATGACCTCGATCGCCTGCCAGCACGGCTTTGCCATGCCCTGCCTGCGCGCGCTCTTCATCTGGACGATCTTCACCGGGCCGATCCTTCCGACCGAGGATCTGTCGGGGCTGTTCCTGATCTATCTCGTCGCGATGGGCTGGAGCCTCGGGGTCACGCTGATCTTCTTCGAGGTCAGCGAGTTGACGCGGGCCGAACGCTCCTCGCGCACCTATTCGGCCGCCTTCGGGGCGGCGCTCGGTGTCGGCCTGGTTATCTCGATCTGGGTGGGACGGCATTTCTTCGGCGAGCACGGGTTCTGGTTCCCGTTGACCTTCGTGGTGCTCTGGCTGCCGCCCTTCGGCGAGCTTTTCTCGCGCACCGCCAAACGCACCGTGGGCACGATCATCGGCACTGCCATTTCGCTGGTCATCGCGCTCTGGATCAAGCTGCCCTGGGTCTCGGGCGTGATGGGCGCGCTGGCGCTCGCGCTCGCGTTCCGGCTGCTGCCGCGGAGCTATGTCTTCTTCACCGCCTGCCTGACGGTGACGGTGCTTGAAGCGCTCTCGCTGGTCTCGGACCTCGACCATCTCGCGACAGAACGCATCACCACCATGTTCGCGGCTGCGGTGATGACGGGTCTCCTGGGCCTTCTGACCTTCGGCGCGCTCCGGGTTCTGCACCCTGAGGCCTTCCGCGAGTTGATGGAGACGGCGCCCTACGACTGAGCGCTCAGCGCGGGCTCAGACGGGTGATCCCGACCGAGGCCGCCCGGGCGAGGTCCGGATCGAGCGACATCGGGATATACTCGCCGCGCCGCCAGAGCTGGCCGAGATTGTCGTAATGGCGCGACAGAAAATGGCCGGACTGGCCGGTCGCGCTGATGAAGACCGAGCTGTCGGGATCGGCGAAATCGTAGACGCCGCGATAGCCCGCCGCGTGCACGTTCTCGAACGGGTTCGGATCGCGCCCCGATGTCTTGCCGCGCTGGAGCGTGAAATCGCCCCCCGAGGTCGATTGCCGGATGTTCACGAAGGCCTTCAGCAGCGGCACGTCGCCCAGCACTGTATGGGTGTGCGCCGCCTGGTGGGCATCGCCCCAGCGCAGGCTTTCGAGATCGGTGCCGTATTTCTCGCCGACCCAGACCAGCGCGTCGTCGAGCGCCAGCCGCGCGATGTCCGAGCAGCTTTCCTCGCGCGCGGATTGCTTGATGTCGCACCAGGCCGAAGCCCCGTCGATGTCTCGGAAGACGCGCTCGATGAAGAGCGGCTCGACATGGTCGTACTTGTCCGCGAGCGGGCCGATATCGTCGCGGATCAGCCGCTCCTGCAACGCGCGCAGCCAGGCCGCGTAAAGAAGCGGCTCGGGCAGGTGCTCGTTCATCTCGCCCGACCAGTTGGCCAGAAGCTCGAGCGCGCGCTGGCGCTGGCGATCCGGTGTCCCCTCGGGCGCGGCCTCGCCGGTGAACCAGAGATCCGCGCCGATCAGCGGCAGGAGCGTCCGTGCGGCGACCGAGACGGTGTCGAGCTGTGCTTCGATGAAACTGTCGCGGGTGTGGACGCCGCGGTTCTGCATCATCGTCTGCCAGCGCTGCACGCGCTGGCTGTCGCCCCAGTCGAAACTGACATGCTCCGGGAACGGCCGGTCGATGACCTTGTTGTTGGTGTTGCCGACGATGCCGCCCTCGGGCGCGATGAACTCCGGGTTGTCGGCATAGGGCAGGCGGCCCTGCCAGCGGTTCTCGGCGCGCCACCCCGGGGCCGGAAGGCGGCCCTGGCTCTGGTGGCGCGGATCGCGCGCGGGCGCATGGCCCACAAGCTTCATGCCGATCTTGTCGCGGTCGATCAACGTCAGCATCTGCGCCGGCGCGACATAGGCCTCGGACAGTTCGACCGCCTCTTCGACGGAGCTTGCGAACATCAGCCCGACCGCGGCGCTGGCCGAGCTGTCCTCGCTCGAGAGCGCGGTCCAGCTGAGCGACATGACATGCCCCGGCGGTGTGACGGTCTGCAGATCGTAGCGCGTGCCGGGAATGACCGGGCCGTTCTCGGTCCAGCGCAGCGTCAGCGTTACGGGCGGGGAATCCTTGATGTTGACGATGGAGCGGCGGGTTTCGAACCGCTTCCAGCCATCGGGCGTGCGGTATTCCTCGGGATTGTCGGGGTTCAGTTCCTCAAGGTGCAGATCCTGATCGTCGAGATAGGCCGAGGTCAGCCCCCAGCCCAGCCGCTCGGACCGACCGACCATGATCGCCGGGATGCCGGGGATCGACCCGCCGATGACGCCGCCGGTCGAGAGCTGCATCCGCGCGAGATACCAGATCGTCGGGGCCGTCAGGCCCAGATGCGGGTCATTGGCCAGAAGCGTCCCGCCCGAGGCCGACCGGTCCGGCGCCGCGGCCCAGCCGTTCGATGCCCCGGCCAGACCGCGCGGCGGCGCGGGCCAGAGCAATCCGGGATCGGTGCTTTCCGCAAAGAGCGTGCCGCGACCGATGCCGGGGGCAAGCTCGGCATAGGCGGGCAGGGCAGCCACGCCCTCGCCGGGGAGATCGGGCAGGATGTCGGAGAGACGATCCTCGTCACCGAGCGTGAGCGACGTTCGCGCCCGCAGCACCTCTTCCGAAAGGAAGCCCGATAGCTGCAGCGCCATCAGCTTGATCACGGCCAGACTGTCGGCGGGCTGCCAGGGTGCGAGCGTCGGATCGAAGAGGAAGAACTCCGGCGCGCCGCGCCCGAGACTGTCGCGGTTGATCTCGTCGATCCGGGCGTTCACCCCGGCGGAATAGGCCTCGAGCGCCATCATCGTGCGCGCGTCCTGCGCCTCGACCGATTGCCGCGCCAGCATGTAGAGGTCGAAGCGGCGCAGAAGCTTGTCGGTCTCGACCGTGCGGGTGCCGAAGAGCTCGGAGAGGCGGCCCTGCGCGGTGCGGCGCATCAGCGTCATCTGCCAGAGCCGGTCCTGCGCGTGCACATATCCCAGGCCGAAGAACGCGTCCGCATCGGTGGTGGCGAATATATGCGGCACGTTCGAATTGTCGCGCACGATCTCGACCGGCTCTTCGAGGCCCGCGACCGTGACGTCGCGGTTGTAGTCGGGCAGCGACCGCGAGGCGAGGTAGTAGACCACCACGACGCCCAGCATGCCGAGGAGCAATGCGACCGAGATCAGCCGGACAAGCCATCTGAACAGAAATGCCATTGCTCTGAATGCCCTCACCCTCGCGCCTTGCCTTGGCGCGCGCCCGGATGGGACTAAACCGTTACCAAAGCCTTGCCAAGAGCAGGGCCGCTCACGACAGGGACAGGAGAGAGATCATGGCGAAATGTGCGTTTCTGGGGCTCGGCGTGATGGGCTTCCCGATGGCGGGCCATCTGCAGCGGGCGGGCCACGACGTGACGGTCTACAACCGGACGGCCTCGAAGGCGGAGACATGGGCCAAGGAACATGGCGGCACTCACGCCGCGACGCCCCGCGAGGCCGCCGAGGGCGCGAGCTTCGTGATGGCCTGCGTCGGCAATGATGACGACCTGCGCGCGGTCTGCACCGGCGAGGACGGTGCCTTTGCGGGCATGAACGAGGGCGCGATCTTCGTCGATCACACCACCGTCTCGGCGCAGGTGACCGAAGAGCTCTATGGCGCGGCCAGCGAGGCCGGTCTGGGCTTTGTCGACGCGCCGATCTCGGGTGGACAGGCGGGGGCGGAGAACGGCCAGCTGTCGATCATGTGCGGCGGCGACCATGAGCATTTCGACCGCGCCGAGCCGATCATGCAGGTCTATGCCAAGATGTGCCGCCGGATCGGCGGCTCGGGCGCGGGCCAGATGACCAAGATGTGCAACCAGATCGCCATCGCCGGTCTCGTGCAGGGGCTCTCGGAGGCGCTGCATTTCGCCGAGAAGGCCGGGCTCGACGGGCACGCGGTGGTCGAGGTCATCAGCCAGGGCGCTGCAGGCTCTTGGCAGATGTCGAACCGCTACGAGACCATGCTCGACGATCATTTCGAGCACGGCTTCGCCATCGACTGGATGCGCAAGGATCTCGGCATCTGCCTGAAGGCCGGGGATTCGATCGGCGCGCCCCTGCCGGTGACGGCGCTTGTCGACCAGTTCTACAAGGACGTGCAGGCCATGGGCGGCGGGCGATGGGATACCTCCGCGCTCATCCGGAGGTTGCGCGCCTTCGGCAACATCTGAGATAGGGCTCGGCGATTGACCATTGTGTTCGACCCTATGGCGCAGTAAGTTTGCCGAACGGCAGGCGCGCCCCGGTCACGGGGTGCCCGACCGCCACAGAGTTTCGCTGAACGGGCCGGTCCGACATGAGGACCCGCGTTCAGACCGATCCGGCCCCTCGGGGCCATCCTGAATTGCCCGGCCCGCAATTGTCGCGACGGGCATGTATAAATGGGCGTGGCGCCGGTCAACAGACCGCCCGCGTCGGAGAAGAACCGCGATGACGCGCGCGCAGGACATGAGGCAGATGAACAGGGACCCCGGGTCTCTGCCTGCCCCCACGCCGCGCATCGCCCCTGACAGACATCGCCGCACGACCGCCGGTCCCCCTGGGACGGGCACGCTGTGGCGTTGCAAACGGACACTATGGCTAAGAAAATGCTCATCGACGCCACCCACGCGGAAGAGACCCGCGTCGTGGTGGTGGACGGAAACAAGGTCGAGGAATTCGACTTCGAATCCGAAAACAAGCGGCAGCTCGCCGGCAATATCTATCTAGCGAAAGTCACCCGCGTGGAGCCCTCGCTCCAGGCGGCTTTCGTGGATTACGGCGGCAACCGTCACGGCTTCCTCGCCTTCTCGGAAATCCATCCCGACTACTATCAGATCCCGGTCGCCGACCGTCAGGCGCTGATGGAAGAGGAAGAGGCCGAGGCCCGCGAGGCCGCGCGCGAAGAGGAAGAGGGCAAATCCAAGTCCCGCTCCCGGTCGCGCTCGCGCCGGGGCTCGCGCAACTCCAAGAGCGAGAAGGCCGAAAAGGCCGAGACCGGTGACGAGGTCCTGACCAAGGTCCCCGACACGATCAACGGCATGGAGACGATCGACCTCGCCGATGGCGAGGACGAGGCCCATGACGACGAGGGCAGCTCGCCCATGGAAACCGTCGCCGAGACCCCGGTCGACACGCCCTCCGGCGACGAGGTCGAGTATGACACTGCCTCGGACGAGAGCGATGACAGCGCCGACGCGTCGGACGAGGACGGCGCCGAGGAGAACGCCAAGGACAGCGACGATTCCATCGAATCCGTCGCCGATGACGACACCGAGGAAGACATCCGCCCGGTCCGCAAGCCGCGCGCGCGTCGCTACAAGATCCAGGAAGTCATCAAGGTCCGCCAGATCCTCTTGGTGCAGGTCGTCAAGGAAGAGCGCGGCAACAAGGGCGCGGCGCTGACCACCTATCTCAGCCTTGCCGGTCGTTACTGCGTGCTGATGCCGAACACCGCCCGTGGCGGCGGCATCTCTCGGAAGATCACCAACGCGGCCGACCGCTCGAAGCTGAAGGAAATCGCCAATTCCATCGACGTGCCCAAGGGCGCCGGCCTGATCATCCGGACCGCGGGCGCCAAGCGCACCAAGACCGAGATCAAGCGCGACTACGAGTATCTTCAGCGCCTCTGGGAGCAGATCCGCGAGCTGACGCTGAAATCCATCGCGCCGGCCAAGATCTACGAGGAAGGCGATCTGATCAAACGCTCGATCCGCGACCTCTACAATCGCGACATCGACGAGGTCTTCGTGGAGGGCGAGCGCGGCTACCGCATCGCCAAGGACTTCATGAAGATGATCATGCCGTCCCACGCGAAGAACGTGAAGCATTACGCCGACCCGATGCCGCTCTTCGCGCGCTATCAGGTCGAGAGCTACCTGAGCTCGATGTTCAACCCGACGGTGCAGCTCAAATCCGGCGGCTACATCGTGATCGGCGTGACCGAGGCGCTCGTCGCCATCGACGTCAACTCCGGCCGGGCCACCAAGGAAGGCTCGATCGAGGAGACCGCGCTCAAGACCAACCTGGAGGCCGCCGAAGAGGTGGCGCGCCAGCTGCGTCTGCGCGACCTCGCGGGTCTCATCGTCATCGACTTCATCGACATGGACGAGCGCAAGAACAACGCCGCCGTCGAGAAGAAGCTGAAGGACAAGCTCAAGACCGACCGCGCCCGCATCCAGGTGGGCCGGATCTCGGGTTTCGGCCTCCTCGAGATGTCGCGCCAGCGTCTGCGCCCCGGCATGATCGAGGCGACGACGGCGCCGTGCCCGTCCTGCCACGGCACCGGCCTCATCCGCTCGGACGACAACCTCGCGCTGCAGGTGCTGCGCCAGATCGAGGAAGAGGGCGTCCGCCGCCGCTCCCGCGAGGTGCTGGTGAAATGCCCGGTGGGTATCGCCAACTACCTGATGAACCAGAAGCGCGAGCACATCGCCCAGATCGAGCTGCGCTATGGCATGGCAGTCCGGGTCGAGGGCGATCCGTCGCTCGTGAGCCCGGATTTCTCGATGGAGAAGTTCAAGACCGCGACGCGCTCTGTCCCCGAAGCGACCGCGCCGGTCGTGTCGGTCGACGCGATGCTGATGGACCAGATCGACGCCGAGGAAGCCGAAGCGGAAGACGAAGAGGACGAGGTCTCGACCGAGGACGAGCGTCCCGAGACCGAGGCGCAGGAGGGCGAACAGAAGCCCAAGAAGCGCCGCCGTCGTCGTCGTCGCAGCAAGAAATCCGGCAATGGCGAGGGTCAGGGCGACGAGTCGCGCGCTGACGACGACCAGAACAGCTCGGACGAGGGCGACGATGCGTCCGAAACCGACGGGTCGGAGACCGAGAACGCGGGCGAGGGGGACACCCCGAAGAAGCGCACCGTCTCGCGCAGCCGCAAGCCGTCGAAAGCGACCGAGGAGGCTCCGGAGGCCGCACCTGCTGCCGAGACCGCCGACGCCACTTCTGAAGAGACCGCCGAGGAGGAGGCTCCGAAGCCCAAGAAGAAGACCACCCGCTCGCGCAGCCGCAAGAAGCCCGCAGCGAAGCCGGAGCTGGCCGAGGAAGCCGCCGACGAGGCCGCGACCGCGTCTCCCGCCGAGGCAGAGCCCAAGGCCGAGCCGGTCGATGTGAAGATGGAAGAGGCCCCGTCCGCGCCCGAGCCCGCCGCCGCCGAGACCGGTAGCGTCGCGCCCGCACCCGCGCCGGAAGAGGTGGCGACCATCGCGGATCCGGTGACCGAAGCCCCGGCCGAGGACCCGATCCCGACCCCCGAGGCGCCCGCGCCCGAGGTCCAGCCCGAGGCGGAGGTGTCCGTCGCCGAGCCCGAGCCGGAGGTTGCGCCGGAAGAGCCGCGCGAGCTGGAGCCCGCAGAGGCCTCGGACGAGCGCGCCGAAGAGGACGACAAGCCCAAGCGGCGCGGCTGGTGGAATCTCGGCCGCTGATCCGGCTCGGAATTCGAGAACGAAAACGCCCCGGTTTTGCGACCGGGGCGTTTTTCATTCACATCTCGCGGTGTCAGCCCTTGCGGATGGTCCAGACCATCGCCGCGCCGTCCTCGCGGCTTTCTTCGAGCGCATGCCCGGCCTCGGCGCAGAAATGCGGCATGTCGACCACCGCCGCCGGATCGTCGGTGCGGACGACGAGCAGATCTCCCGCGGCCAGCGGCTGGAGCCGCTTGCGGGCCTTGAGGACGGGCAGGGGGCAAAGGAGCCCGGTGGCGTCGAGCTCGTGCATCGTGTAGGTCATGGCCGAGCGATAGGCCGAAAGTTTCAGCCTGTCCACGGGGTTGTGACGCTCAGCCCGGGTGACGCCGCCCGCCGGATCGCGTAAGCGGGTTTCATGTTCGGAATCGAGATCATCGACGCCTCGCTCCTGCCCGCCATGCTGGTGGCGCTGGCGGCGGGCATCATCTCGTTCCTGAGCCCCTGCGTCCTGCCGGTCGTCCCGCCCTATCTGGCCTTCATGTCCGGCGTGTCCCTGAACGAGATGCAGGCGGGCGGATCGGCACGGGCGCGCGCGACCCTTGCCGCGCTCTTCTTCGTGCTGGGGCTCTCGACGGTGTTCCTGTTCCTGGGCTTCACGGCCTCGTGGCTGGGTGCGTTCTTCCTGCAGAACCAGATACTTCTGTCGCGGATCGCCGGTGCGGTGGTGATCGTCTTCGGTCTGCACTTCCTGGGCGTCTTCCGCATCCCGTTCCTCGACCGCGAGGCCCGGATCGACGCGGGCGAAAGCGGCGGCTCGGCCTTCGGGGCCTATATCCTGGGGCTGGCCTTTGCCTTCGGCTGGACGCCCTGCATCGGCCCGCAGCTGGGCGCGATCCTGTCGCTCGCCGCCTCCGAGGCCAATGTCGCGCGCGGCACGCTGCTTCTGGGCGTCTATGCCGCCGGTCTCGGCATCCCGTTCCTGCTGGCGGCGATCTTCCTCAGCCGCGCGATGGGGCTGATGACGCGGATCAAGCGGCACATGAAGCTGATCGAGCGGCTGATGGGTGTGCTTCTCTTGGTCGTCGGCCTCGCGCTTCTGACCGGCGCGTTCTCGGCCTTCTCCTTCTGGCTGCTCGAGACCTTTCCGGCCCTCGCCACGCTCGGCTGAGCCACCCGTGGCCTCCGCGCCACAGCGGCGAGATCCGCCTTAGTCCTGCCCGAAAACTCCGCTAATCTGGCGCGCGAGTTGGAGCAGAACCGCCCCGTAAGAGCGCGCCCGAGCACGGAGACACCCCATGCCGCCCAAGGATGCCCCGGTCGCACGTCGCCGGGTGTTCTACATTCCCGGCTACGACCCGATCCATCCCCGCCGCTACCGCGAGCTTTATCGCAAGGAAGGCGCGGACCAGGCCCGGATCTCCGGCTACGACATCGCGCTCAGCCCCGAGCGGCGGGCGGATGCGCAATATGGCTGGCAGGTCGAAGGCCATATCGACGGTCACGTCACCCGCGCCGAGATCGAGGTGCTGGTCTGGTCCGACATCGTGCGCGACAGCATGGCGACGACCATCCCCGGCACCTATCGCGAGCTGGTCCGCACCGCCTGGACCTATATCGGCTCCGGCGCGCTCCGCCGCCTGATGCGGCTGCGCAAGGGCCCGGTGATCGCGGCGCTCTATCCCATCGGCATGCTCCTGGGGCAGGCACTGGTGGCGCTGGTGCTGGCCTGGCTCATCGCCTGGGGTCTCGCGCAGACCGCGCCCTGGACCGGCATCTTCTGGATCCCTCTGGCGATCCTTCTGGGGGCCGCGGTGATCGTCGCCACGCTCAGGTGGTTCAAGTCCCATGACGGCAAGCTCTTCGCCTATTACCTGATGCATGACTACGCCTATTCCGCGCGCTGGAACGGCGCCAACCCGCCCGAGCTCGAGGGGCGGATGGCCGAGTTCCGCGCCCGCATCGCCGAGGCGCTGACCGAGGACGTGGACGAGGTGCTCGTGGTCGGTCACTCCTCGGGCGCGCATCTGGCGGTCTCGATCCTCGCCGACCTGATCCGCAAGGGGCAGGCGCCGCATCGCGGCCCGAGACTGGCTTTTCTGAGCCTCGGTCAGGTGGTGCCGATGCTCTCCTTCCTGCCCGGAGCGCATCGGCTCCGCGCAGATCTGCATTACCTCTCGGCGCGGCGCGAGCTGACCTGGGTGGATGTCACCGCCCCCGGCGATGGCTGCGCCTTCGCGCTCTGCGATCCGGTCGCGGTCTCCGGTGTCGCGCCGGACGCGCGGCGCTGGCCGCTGGTGTTCTCGGCGCAATTCACCCAGTCGCTCAGCCCCGAGCGCTGGAAGGAGTTGCGCTGGCGCTTCTTCCGCCTGCATTTCCAGTATCTCTGCGCCTTCGACCGGCCTTTGGACTATGATTACTTCCAGATCACCGCCGGGCCGATGACGTTGCGCGACCGCTATGCCGACCGGCCGCCGTCGATGAGCCGGATCGACATCCCGGTCTCCAAGTTCACCTCCATGGCCGCATGATCCCGCCGAAGCCCCGCGCGCGCGAGGGCCGCGTGTCGCTCTGGCGCTACGCCCGGCTCTTTCGCGACGACATCCTCTCGGCCCAGCCCGCGCGGCTCTACCGCGCCTGGATGGCCGAGTTCCGGACGCCGTTTTTCCGCTCCTATCTCGTCAACCAGCCGGATCTGGTGAAGACGGTTCTCAAGGACCGCCCGCGCGATTTCCCGAAATCCGACCGGGTGGGCGAGGGACTGAGGCCGCTTCTGGGAGAGAGCGTGTTTCTGACCAACGGCGCCGTCTGGGAGCGCCAGCGCCGGATCATCGACCCCGCCTTCGAGGGTGGACGGCTCCGCGACACCTTTGCGCCCATGTGGCATGCCGGCGAGGCCGCGGCGGCGCGTCTCGCGGCGCGGGCGGGCGAGACCGTCGAGATCGAGGAAGAGACCAGCCACGCCGCCGCCGACGTGATCTTCCGCACGCTCTTTTCGCTACCCATCCAGCACGAGACGGCGCAGGCCGTGTTCCACGAGTTCCGCGCCTACCAGCGCAGCCAGCCGATCCTGAACCTCGCCGCGCTCCTGCCGCTGCCGCGCTGGATGCCGCGGCTCTTCCGCCGCGACACGCGCGCCGCCGCCGCCCGCATCCGCCGCCTGATCACCGACCTGACCGCCGCGCGCATGCGCGAGATCGAGGCCGGGACCGCGCCCGATGACCTCGCCACCAAGATCATGACAACGCCCGATCCCCAGACCGGCGGGACCTTCTCCACCGAGGAGATGGTCGACCAGGTCGCGATCTTCTTCCTGGCCGGGCACGAGACCTCGGCCTCGGCGCTGGCCTGGGCGCTCTATCTTTGCGCCACCCATCCCGATTGGCAGCAGCGCGTCGCCGAAGAGGCGCGCGCTCTGACCGGAGAGGCGTCGGACATGTCGCGCCTGCGTGTCTCGCGTGATGTCTTCCGCGAGGCGCTCCGGCTCTACCCGCCGGTGCCGATGATGGTCCGCGAGACGACCTGCCCGGAGCGGTTCCGCGACCGCGCGCTTCCCAAGGGCGCGCAGGTCGTCCTCAGCCCCTGGCATCTTCACCGCCACGAACGCCTCTGGGACGATCCCGACAGGTTCGACCCGGCGCGGTGGGGCACCGAGAACGGCCGGAGCTGCGGGCGCGACGCCTATATCCCGTTCTCCGCCGGAGCGCGCGTCTGTCCGGGCGCGGGCTTCGCGATGCTCGAGGGGCCGCTTCTCCTGGCCCTGATCTTGCGGGATCTCCGCGTCGCTCCGGTCGAGACCCATGTCCCCGAGCCGGTCGCGCATCTCACCGTGCGCGCGCGCGACGGCATTCATCTCCGCGTCGCGCGCCGTTAGCGATAAACGCGGGTCCGTGCTCTACCCAAGCGCCGAGGGATCGCCTAGACCTTGGCGCGACAAGGAATTCGGGGAGGCAGACATGGCCGACGATCGTGCAGAAATGACCAAGCGCATGGGCGAGGGCCACGGCTTCATCGCCGCTCTCGACCAATCGGGCGGCTCGACGCCCAAGGCGCTGCGGCTCTACGGCGTCGAGGAAAGCGAGTATGACGGCGAAGAGGCGATGTTCGCCGAGATCCACAAGATGCGGTCGCGGATCATCACGGCGCCTGATTTCACCTCCGAGAAGGTTCTGGGCGCGATCCTGTTCGAGCGCACCATGCGCGGCGAAGTGGATGGCAAGCTCACCTCGGCGGCGCTCTGGGAGGATCGCGGCATCGTGCCGTTCCTGAAGATCGACAAAGGGCTCGAGGACAAGGCGCAGGGCGTTCAGCTGATGAAGCCGATGCCCGGGCTCGAGGCGCTTCTCGAAGAAGCGCGTGGCTTGGGGATCTTCGGCACCAAGGAACGCTCGGTCGTCCACGAGGCCAATGCCGACGGCATCGCCGCGGTGGTGGCCCAGCAGTTCGAGGTCGGCGAGACCGTGTGCAAGGCGGGTCTCGTGCCGATCCTGGAGCCCGAGGTCGACATCCATTCCGAGACCAAGGCGGAGGCCGAGGTTATGCTGCGCGACGCGATCAAGACGCATCTCGATGCGCTGCCCGAGGACCGGACTGTGATGCTCAAGCTCACCATCCCGACCGAGCCCGGGCTCTATGACGTGCTGGCCGATCACCCGCGCGTGCTGCGTGTCGTGGCGCTCTCGGGCGGCTACTCGACCGACGATGCGTGCAAGCGGCTGGCGCAGAACGACAAGATGATCGCGAGCTTCAGCCGGGCTCTGACCGAAGGCCTGTCGAAGCAGCAATCGGATGACGAGTTCAACGCGGCGCTCGGCGCGAATATCGACAAGATCTACCGCGCGTCGCTCTGATCCGGCGCGGCCACCAGAATTTTATCTAAAATTCTGGTGGCCTTTGCGGTGCTTCGATCCGCAGTCACGCATTCAGCATATAGCATCACAGCGTCCAGCCGATTGGGGAGCTCCAGAATTTTAATTAAAATTCTGGAGCTTGGCCTGTGTCAGGCCGAGGCTTTCACCAGCGCCTGGTCGAGATCGCGGATCAGGTCGTCGGCGTCTTCGATGCCGATCGAGATGCGGACCACGTCCGGCGCGGCCCCCGCGGCCACCTGCTGCTCTTCGGTCAGCTGGCGGTGGGTGGTCGAGGCCGAATGGATCACGAGGCTCCGGGTGTCGCCGAGATTGGCGACATGGCTGAAAAGCTCGAGGCTGTCGACGAGCTTCACGCAGGCCCCGTAGCCGCCTTTGAGCGTCACCGTGAAGAGCCCGCCTGCACCCTTGGGACAGATCCGCGCCACCCGGTCGTGATAGGGCGAAGAGGTCAGACCCGCATAGGTGACCTTCGCCACCGCGTCATGGCCCTCGAGCCATCCCGCGACCTTCATCGCGTTGGCCACGTGCCGCTCCATCCGCAGCGACAGGGTCTCGATCCCCATCAGCGTGTAATGCGCCGCCTGCGGGTTCAGCGTCATGCCGAGATCGCGCAGACCGATGGCGATGCCGTGGAAGGTGAAGGCGAGCGGGCCGAAGGTCTCGTGGAACTTGAGCCCGTGATAGGCGGGCTCGGGCTCGGAGAGCGACGGGAACTTGCCCGAGGCGGACCAGTCGAACCGGCCGGAATCCACCACGACGCCGCCGGTCACCGTTCCGTTGCCGGTCAGGTACTTGGTCAGCGAATGCACCACCAGCGTCGCGCCGTGCTCGATCGGGCGGCAGAGATAAGGCGTGGCCGAGGTGTTGTCGACGATGAGCGGCAGGCCGACCTTGTCGGCGATCCCGGCCACGGCATCGAGATCGGTGATGTAGCCGCCGGGATTGGCGATGGATTCGCAGAAGATCGCGCGGGTGTCGTCATCGACCGCGGCCTCGACCGCGTCCAGATCATCGAAATCGACGAATTTCGCCGACCAGCCGAAGCGCTTGATGGTCTGGCTGAACTGCGTGACCGTGCCGCCGTAGAGTCGGGTGGAGACCACTACGTTGCAGCCCGGTCCCATCAGCGGGAAGAGCGCCATGATCTGTGCCGCGTGACCCGACGAACAGCAGACCGCACCGGCGCCGCCCTCGAGCGTGGCCAGACGCTCCTGCAGCACCGCGACGGTTGGGTTGGTCAGGCGCGAGTAGATGAAGCCCACTTCCTGAAGGTTGAAGAGCGCGGCCGCGTGCTCGGCGTCGCGGAAGACATAGGCGGTGGTCTGGTAGATCGGCGTCTGCCGCGCGCCCGTCGCCGGATCGGGGCGGCTGCCCGCGTGAATCTGAAGCGTGTCGAAGCCGTAGCTCGGTTGATCGCTCATGTGGAAATCTCTCCCTGTCCCAATGCGGCGCGAGGCTAGGACGGGCGCGGGCCGGGCGCAATCGCGGAATCTCGTCTTGGCTCAGACAGATGCGGGGCGGGTGAGCGTCTCGATCGAGAGCACCGTCGGGAGGTGCCGCGCGATCTCGTCCCAACTCTCGCCCGCGTCGTGGCTTGCGAAGACCGAGCCGGTATTGGTGCCGAAATAGAGCCCCGGGGTCTCGGCGCGGTCGGTCGCCATCGCCTGTCGCAGCACGGTGAAATGGCAGGCGACCTGCGGCAGGCCCGTGCGGCAGTCGCGCCAGGTTTTTCCGCCATCCTCCGAGCGCCAGACCGCCGCGGCGGCATCGGGCGGATAGCGGCCCGCGGAGTCGCCGTTCAGGGGCAGGGTGAAGACCGTCTCGGGCGCGCCGGGCAGGCTCGCGACCGGAAACCCGAAGGTCGAGGGCAGGCCGCGGGTGATGTCCTCCCAGCTTCGGCCCGCATCGAGACTGGCGAAGACGCCGTGGTGGTTTTGCATGTAGACCCGGTCGCCAACGCCGCCCGCCTGCACCATGTTGTGCACGCAATGCCCTATCTCGCCATCGCGCCCTGCCGCCGGATGCGGGCGTTCGCTCGCAGCACCCGCGTTCGAAAGGCGGTTCCGCCGCTCCCAGCTTGCGCCACCATCCTCGCTGGCGAAGACGCCGGCCGCCGAGATGCCCAAAAGCAGCGTCTCGGGCGGGCCGGGCAGCACCAGGATCGTGTGGAGCGTCAGCCCCGCCGCGCCCGGAAACCAGCTCTCGCGGCTCTCATGATCGGCGAGGGCCGTGTTGCGGGTCCAGGTCACTCCGCCGTCGCGGCTCTCGTAGAGCTGCGCGGGTTTCGTTCCCACGAGAAGCCGCTCGGGCGTGCCTGCGATCGACCAGAGCGCGTCGATCTCGCCGTCATAGGGCGCGTCGGGCGAGGGCGTCACACCGAGCGCGGCGGCGGTCTCGGGGTCGGTCCGGGCAAATCTTTCGCGCTGACCGTGCGCGAGCTGCGTCAGTTCCCACGCGCCATCGGAGCTGCCCGACCAGACGCCCGCACCGGTCCAGTCGTCGCCGCCGACCGCCCATATCCGTCCCGTCTCGGGGGCGCCCAGAGCGTGGTTGATGCGCCACCCGTCGCAGACCGGCCCACGGACGCGCCACGCGTCCTGCTGCGGGTCGCTCGAGATCAGAAAGAGACCTTTGGTGGTTCCGACAAGAAGCGTGACGGGCATATCGCGACTCGCGCTGTGCTCTGTCGAGCATAACACGGCGCGCGGCGCGTCAGCGCATCCAGAATCCCTCGCGCTTGATGCGGTTGCGGATCGCCTGTTCCTTGCGGGGCAGATCCGCCTGGTCAAAGAGCGCGCGGACCTTCTCGCCGCGGCCTTGGTAGATCATCCGCTTGATCGGCTCGTAGCTCTTGAGAACCTTCTTGACCTTGTTCGGCGCGCAGATGGTCTCGAGAGTGCCGACGACACGTGCGTCTTCGCGGGCATAAAGGAGCGGAAGGAGCCGGTAGTGGCAGCTCACCGACCCGTCCAGGAGACCCTCGGGCAGCGCATCGCGCCCTCCGCCAAGGGCATGGATCACCAAGGGCAAGGCGACCTGGTCGAGCCAGGGATCGAGGCTCTGGCAGACAAGCTCGGGCGGCGGGTCGTCGCGGATCGCGAGCGCGGTCTCGAGGAAGCGGTCTCCGAAGACGCGCGGGCAGCGATAGAAGAAGAAGCCCGCGTTGAAATAGAGATAGCGGCGCCAGTACTCGTCTGGCTCGGAGAGGTCGAGCGAGCTCTCGAAATCGAGCCCGAACCGGTCGTAGAGCGACTTCCAGATCGCCGCGTAGCCGGGCCCGTAAAGCTCGATCTCGGGCCAAGTGCCTTCGCGGCGGAGCGAGGCGGTCGGACGGTCGAAATCGAAGGGCACCTGGTCGAGCGCGTCGAGGATCAGCGTGTCGGTGTCGAAAAAGACGAAAGGCTCGCCCTCGGGCAGGGCCTTTAGCGCCTCGATCTTGTTGCCATAGGGGTAGCTCGCGCCGAAATGGCGGGCCTCGAAGGGCAGAACCGTGCCGCCCGCCTCCTCGATCAGCGCGCGCAAGGCTGGGTCTGCGATGCGCGGATCGCCCGGCCAAGCGCCGCCCGGCTGCGGCTCGGCGATCCAGAGGCGGAAGCGGTCGGACGAGCCGCTTGCCGTGAAGGAGAGCGCGAAGAGCGCGGCCTCGTAGCCGAGCCGCCCGGACTGGCCGACGATCATCACGTTGACGCGCGGCGGCGCGGCGGGGTCTGGCATGGGGGCGGGCCTGTCTGCTCTTGCCTCTTTGGGCCGAGACTAGACCGAAGCCGTGCCGCCGGGAAAGCCCCGGCGGCACGCGGCATGCTCAGATCTCGATGGGCTGCAACACCTCGGGCTCGATCACGTCGACACCGGACAGGGCGGCCACCAGCGCCTCGGCGGATTGCTCGAGCGCGTCGAAGGTGCGGTAATGGCAGGGGATCACGGTCTTGAAATCGAAGAAGGTCTTCGCGGCATAGCCGGCGCGGCGCATGTCCATGGTGAAATGCCCGCCCGCGCAGAGAATGCCGATATCGGGCTCGTGGAGGTCGTTGAAGACCTTCATGTCGGCCATGACATCGGTGTCGCCCGAGAGGTAGATCACGTGACCCTCGGCCGCGATCATGTAGCCGCATTCGCTGCCGCCGGACACGAGCGCCTTGTCGCCGGGCAGGGTCGAGGAATGGGTGGCATGCACCATCGTCACCTGCACATCGCCCAGCGCGACGGTGCCGCCCTTGTTGAAGCCCAAGGTCTCGATGCCTTCGGTCTCGGCCCAGTGGTTCATCAGGTCGAACTGGCCGACCACAGGAACATCGAGGGACCGCGCCAGATCGAGCACTTCGCTCGCATGGTCGAAATGCGCATGAGTGAGGAGGATGCGGGTCGCGCCGGTCGTCGCCTCGTCCTTGCGGTCCTCGGGGAAGAGCGGGTTGCCGGTGAGCCAGGGATCGACCAGCAGCACCTGGTCGCCGATTTCAAGGCGGAAGGACGCGTGTCCGAGCCAGATGATCTTCATATGCGGGTCTCCTTCATGTGTCGCAGCGCTTGAGTATGGGGCGGTGCGCCGTTCGGTCCAGTCGCGCTCCTTGGGGAGGGCCGGTGTCGGCCGTTCCGGCCGAGCGAGAGGCGCTGCCTCTCGCGCTCTCCGGGATATTTCGGGACAGATGAAGGGAGGGGGGAGGCGCTCGAGGCCGGAGGTGGCGCTTGCGGCCGGGTGCGGGACCCGCCCGGGCGCGGGTGTGCGGCGCGTCAGAGGCCGCGGTCGCGCGTCTCGGGGGGCAGCGCCTCCCACCATGTGGCGTAGGAGCAGTTTTTGGGGTGGGTGCCGGTCTCATCCGGCGCGCCGTCGTCCCACCAGACGGGGCCGCGCTCTCCGAGCCTGCGCTTGGCGGCATCGACCGCGGCGCGGGCGGCTTGGATGTCAGTGTCGGTCTCTGCTGTCTGGACGGCGCGGCGGGCCTGCATCAGCGCCTTGACCGCGGCGCGGCGGTCGCTGTCGGAGAGGCGGGGGTCGGTCTTGCGCCAGAGACGGGCGCGGGCGACGAAATATCGCCCGTCGGGGGTCTCGGGATAGTCCTTGCGCGGCATCTCAGGCGGCGTCGTCGCGTTCGGCCGCCTGCCGCGCCCAGAGCCCGGCATAGCGTCCGCCGCGGGCCAGGAGATCGTCATGGGTGCCGGTCTCGACCACTTCGCCGGCCTCGAGCACCACGATGCGGTCGGCATCGGCGATGGTCGACAGGCGGTGCGCGATGGTCAGCACGGTGCGACCTTCGGCGGCGCGGGCGAGCGCCTCCTGGATGCCCTGTTCGGTCTCGGTGTCGAGCGCCGAGGTGGCCTCGTCCAGAAGCAGGATCGGCGGGTTCTTCAGGAGCGTGCGCGCGATCCCCACCCGTTGCTTCTCGCCGCCGGAGAGTTTCAGGCCGCGCTCGCCGACCTCGGTGTCGTAGCCTTCGGGCAGGGAGAGGATGAAGTCGTGGATCTGGGCGGATTTCGCCGCGGCGACGATCTCGTCCTCGGTGGCGCCATCGCGGCCATAGGCGATGTTGTAGCGGATGGTGTCGTTGAAGAGGACGGTGTCCTGCGGCACCACGCCGATGGCGGCATGCAGGCTCTCCTGCGTGACCTCGCGCAGATCCTGGCCGTCGATGCGGATCGCGCCTCCGGAGACATCGTAGAAGCGGAAGAGAAGCCGTCCGATGGTGGATTTGCCCGAGCCCGAGGGACCGACAAGCGCCACGCTTTCGCCCGCGCCGACCTCCAGCGACACGCCGCGCAGGATCGGGCGGGTCGGGTCGTAGCCGAAGCGGATGCGGTCGAACTCGACCCGGCCTCCGCTGACCTCCAGAGCGGGCGCGCCGGGCTTGTCCTGCACCTCGGCGGGCTGCTCCAGGAGATCGAACATCTCGCCCATGTCGACGAGGCTTTGGCGGATCTCGCGATAGACCGTGCCGAGGAAATTCAGCGGCATGGTGATCTGGATCATGTAGGCGTTGACCATGACGAAATCGCCCACGGTCAGCGCGCCCCGCTCGACGCCGATGGCGGCCATCACCATAACCGCGACGAGACCGCCGGTGATGATCAGCGACTGGCCGAAATTCAGCATCGCAAGCGAGGTCGCGGTTTTCACCGCCGCTTCCTCGTAGCCCTGCATGGCGCGGTCGTAGCGCTGCGCCTCGCGCCGCTCGGCGTTGAAATACTTGACGGTTTCGAAATTCAGGAGGCTGTCGATGGCCTTCTGGTTGGCGTCGGTGTCCTGCGTGTTCATCTCGCGGCGCAGCTTCACGCGCCATTCGGTGACCTTGAAGGTGAAGGTGACGTAAAGCGCGATGGTGACGGCGACGACCACCAGGTACCAGATGTCGAAGAGCCAGAAGAGCACGATGCCGATCAGCACCAGCTCCAGCACCAGCGGGCCGATGGAAAACAGAAGGAAGCGGAGGAGGAACTCGACGCCCTTCACGCCGCGCTCGATGATCCGGCTGAGCCCGCCGGTACGGCGCGTGATGTGATAGCGCAGCGACAGGCGGTGGATATGGGCGAAGGTCTCGCGCGCGAGCGCCCGGAGCGCGCGCTGGCCCACCCGGGCGAAGACCGCGTCGCGCAATTGCTGGAAGCCCACGTTCATCAGCCGCGCCAGGCCGTAGGCGAGCGTCAGGGCCACTGCGCCCGCGCCGAGCGTCCAGGCGGCGGAGGGATCGTTCGACAGGTAATCGACCGCGGCCTTGTAAAAGAGCGGCACCGTCACGGCGATGATCTTGGCGAAGATCAGAAACCCGAGCGCGATCAGGACGCGGCGCTTCACCCAGGGCTGGTCGTCGGGCCAGAGATAGGGGCCGACCCGGCGGATCGTCCGTAGGCCGGAGCGGCGCTCCTCGCGGGCGATCTCTTCGGCGCTCTCGTCGGCGCCGTCGGGGGAAACTGTCGTGTCGCTGGCCATCGGCCCGACATAGGCGCGGGTGCGGCGGATTGCCAGAGGCTCAGCGTTCGAGGATCAGCTCGCCCTGGCGGATTTGCAGGCTGTCGAAGCGGCCGAGATAGCTCATGCCGAGGAGCGACTGCTCCATTTCGCCGGGGTTCACATAGGCCGGGACGGAGGTGTCGAGGAAGGGGCCGAGCCGCACATTGTCGAGCGTGACGGGCGCGGTGCGGATGACGCCATTGGCGGTGCGGGCCTCGGAATAAAAGGCGAGGGTGGCGGGATCGAGCCCGGCGCGTTCCGCGTCGCGTTCGGTCAGGACCGTGCCGGTGGCGCCGGTATCGACCATGAAGCGCACCGGGGCCTCGTTGACATCGAGCGTCACGTAGAAATGGCCGTCGGGCTCCTGCGGGAGGACCACGCGGCCCTCCTCGGCAAAGACCGCCTGGCTCGGGCGCACGGTCTGGCGGATGTCCTCCCAGAGGCCCACCGCCGCGATCACGCCGAGAAAGATCAGGCCCCAGGCGGCGAGGGCCTGCATCTTCTTGCCGAGCGCTTCGCGGTTCTGGACGAAGGCCCAGAAGACCAGCGCCGATCCCAGAAGGACCAGGTAGAGAAGATTGCCGATCTCGAAATCGCACATGCCGATGCGGCCTTTCCTGTCGTCACCCCTTCAAGATAGGGCCGGAGGTGCCGGGGCGGAAGGCGTCAGGGATAAAGACCCGAGGCCAGGAGCCCGTCGATGACGAACTGAACCGACAGCGCGGCGAGGATCATGCCCAGAAGCCGGGTGACGACGGTGATGCCGGTGACGCCGAGGCCGCGCTCGATCGGACCTGCCGTGAGCAGAAGCGCCAGCGCGATCACGAGCACGAGCGCCATCACCCCGAGCACCGCCAGCGTGTCGAGCCAGCCGTCGCCCTGACCGCTCAGAAGGATGATCGAGGTGATCGAGCCGGGCCCGGCCAGAAGCGGGATCGCGATGGGAAAGACCGACGGATCGGGCTTGTCCTCGTCGGCCTCGGCGCTGCTGCTGCGCCGCTTGGTGCGGCGCTCGAAGAGCATGTCGAGCGCGGTCAGGAACAAGACCACGCCGCCCGCGATCCGGAACGCGGGCATGCCGATGCCAATCGTGCCGAGAAGCTCCTCGCCCAGGAACGCGAAGAGCGAAAGAACCACGGCGGCCACCACGCAGCCGCGAATGGCCACGGCACGGCGGTGCGCGTCGTCCTCGCCGCGGGTGAGCGCGATGAAGATCGGCGTGACCCCGATCGGGTCCATGATCACGAAGAGCGTCGCGAAGGCGGTGACGAAGAAGGCGAGATCCATGCGCCCGCCCCTAGTCCTTCCGCAACGCTCTGGCAAGCCTCGGGGCGCGCGGGGGCAGGGGGCGCGTGCCTGCGCAATGGAGAACACGGTTTTCCATCCTGCCCGGGCCGGTCTATCCTAGCGCGACACGTGCCAAAGGACCGCCGCCATGACCGAGATGAGCCACCCCAAACCCTCCCTCAAGCCCAAGGACGCCCCGGATCTCGGGCGCTTCGACTGGGAGGATCCCTTCCGCCTGAGCGACCAGCTCGAGGAAGACGAGCGCATGATCGCCGACAGCGCCCGCGCCTATGCGCAGGAAAAGCTGCAGCCGCGGGTGACCGAGGCCTATCTCAACGAAACCGTCGATCCCGAGATCTTCGCCGAGATGGGCAAGATGGGGCTTCTCGGCACGACCATCCCCGAGGAATATGGCGGGCTCGGCGGCAATTACGTCTCTTACGGCCTCGTCGCGCGCGAGATCGAGCGGGTCGATTCCGGCTACCGGTCGATGATGTCGGTGCAGAGCTCGCTCGTCATGTATCCGATCTACGCCTACGGCACCGAGGAGCAGCGCCAGAAATATCTCCCGAAGCTCGCCTCCGGCGAGTGGATCGGCTGTTTCGGCCTGACCGAGCCCGATGCGGGCTCCGATCCCGCGGGCATGAAGACGCGCGCGGTCAAGACCGACGGCGGCTACCGGATTTCCGGCTCCAAGATGTGGATCTCGAACAGCCCCATCGCCGATGTCTTCGTCGTCTGGGCCAAGTCCGAGGCGCATGACGGCAAAATCCGGGGCTTTGTGCTCGAGAAGGGCATGAAAGGACTGTCCGCGCCCAAGATCGCGCAGAAACTGTCGCTCAGGGCATCGGTCACCGGCGAGATCGTGATGGACGGGGTCGAGGTTGGCGAGGACGCGCTTCTGCCGCATGTCTCGGGCCTCAAGGGCCCGTTCGGCTGCCTCAACCGTGCCCGCTACGGCATCGCCTGGGGCGTCATGGGCGCGGCGGAGTTCTGCTGGCACGGCGCACGTCAATACGGGCTCGATCGCACCCAGTTCGGGCGGCCGATCGCGCAGACGCAGCTCTTCCAGAAGAAGCTCGCGGACATGCAGACCGAGATCACACTCGGTCTTCAGGCCTGTCTCCGCGTCGGGCGGCTGATGGACGAGGCCCGCGCCGCGCCCGAGATGATCTCGCTCATCAAGCGCAACAATTGCGGCAAGGCGCTCGACATCGCGCGCATGGCCCGCGACATGCATGGCGGCAACGGCATCTCGGCCGAGTTCCAGGTGATCCGCCACATGGTGAACCTCGAGACCGTGAACACCTACGAGGGCACGCATGACGTCCACGCGCTCATCCTCGGGCGCGCGCAGACGGGGCTTCAGGCGTTTTTCTGAGCCTCCCCGGCGGCCATCTCGAACGCCTCGATCAGCCCGGCGAGATCCGGGCCGATCACCGCCTGGTCGCGCATCGAGATGCCGACCGGGCCGGCCAAGAGCGGGTCGCCTACGTCGAGCGTGGCGAGCGAGCCCGCCGCCAGCTCATCCGCGATCACGCCTTGCGAGATGAACCAGACGGTGTCGGAGAGCATCACCACCTTGCGCCCGAAGGCGAGCGAGACGGTCTCGAAGGCGGGCTCTTCGGCCTGAAGGCCCGAGCGCAGGAGAAAGGCCCTCACCGTCGCCGCGATCACCGCTCCAGCGGGCGGCAGCATCAGCGGAACGGTTGCAAGCGCGGAGGGGTCGCGATTGCCAATGAGCGGATGGCCGGGGCGCACGACGGCGACGATCCGGTCGGTATAGAGCTGCCGGAAGGACAGCCCCTCCATGAGCTCCGCCGCCGCCATCCGCCCCACGACCATGTCGAGCGCACCTTCGAGAAGCTGGGCGCGCAGCATCCAGTTGGGGCCGGTCGAGAGCCGCAGCACCGTGTCGGGAAAGCGTTGCCGAAAGGCCAGGGCGGCCCGTGGCGCGATATCGGTGGCGACTGTCGGCAAGAGGCCGATCGCCAGCCGCGAGCCGCGTCCCCGTCCGCCGCGCACCAGATCCTGCGCTTTCTCCAGATCGACCACCGCGGCTCCGGAGTGACGCTGGAAGAGCCGCCCGGCACGGGTCAGCACCATGCCACGCCCGGTCCGGTCGAAAAGCGCTGTGCCCAGAAGATCCTCGAGGTCTTTCAGGGTCTTCGAGACCGCAGGCTGGGAGACGTTGAGCGTATCCGCAGCCGCGCTGAGGCTGCCGAGGCGGGCGATCTCGAGGAAGACGCGGACTTGGCGAAGGCTGAGGGCAGGGTCGAGCAAGTATAACCTATAGGTTATGTCGTTTGCATCATCTTATAATTCAAATCTGCAGAAAGCCATGCCAGTGTGAGCCTCATCTCCCGGAAGGGACTGAGGAGGACCCATGACAGATCGATACGACACCGGCATGTCGGTGCGTCGCAGCGTGTTGGGCGACGCCCATGTCGACCGCGCCGAAGCGAAAAAGACCGCCTTCGACGAGCCGTTCCAGAGCCTGATCACGGAAGGTGCCTGGGGGACGGTCTGGGCGTCCGACCGGATCAGCCGCCGCGAACGCTCGATGCTGACCCTCGCGCTGCTCGCGGCTTGCGGCAATTTCGAGGAAATACCGATGCACATTCGCGCCACCGCGCGGACCGGCGCCAGCAAGGAGGACGTGATGGAGGTGTTCCAGCATGTCGCGATCTATGCCGGTGTGCCGCGCGCCAACCACGCGCTGAAACTCGCCAAAGAGACCTTCGCCGAGATGGAGACGAACGATGAGTGACCTCGGTGCCCTGATCCCGCGCAATCGCGAGATCCATCCCGACCCTTACGACCCGGGCTACAAGACCTCGGTCACCCGCTCGCCCAACCTGCCGCTCCTGTCGATGGAATCGACCCCGTCCGAGGAAACCGGCCCGCGCTTCGGGCACGGGCTGATCGGGCCGCTCGACAACAACCTGATCCTGAATTTCACCCGCGGCGAGAGCCCGGCCGTCGGCGAGCGCATCCTCGTGCATGGCCGCGTTCTGGACGAGAACGCCCGCCCGGTGCCGAACACGCTGGTCGAGATCTGGCAGGCGAATGCCGGGGGCCGGTATCGCCACAAGAAAGACAATTACCTCGCGCCGCTCGATCCGAATTTCGGCGGCTGCGGACGGACGCTGACCGACGAGCGCGGCACTTACCAGTTCCTTACCATCCGCCCCGGCGCCTATCCCTGGCCGAACCGTGGGAACGACTGGCGGCCCATGCATATCCACTTCTCGATTTTCGGGCACAGCTTCGGACAGCGGCTTATCAGCCAGATGTATTTCGAGGGCGATCCGCTGATCGCGCGCTGCCCGATCGTGAAGACGATCAAGGATCACGGCCAGATCGACCGACTGGTCGCGCCGCTCGACATGAGCGCCGCGCGTCCGCTCGATTTCCTCGCCTACAAGTTCGACATCGTGCTGCGCGGCCGCCGCCAGACCATGTTCGAGAACAAGCTCGAAGGGATGTGAAAGACATGGTCCAAGCACTTGAAACCTTGCAGGAAACCCCGTCGCAAACCGCGGGTCCCTATGTCCATATCGGTTGCATCCCGCGCTTTTCCGGGATCGAGGTCTACCCCGAGGATCTGGGCCTGTCGCCCATCTCCGACGGGGCCAAGGGCGAGATCGTCAACATCACCGGCTCGGTCTTCGACGGCACCGGCTGGGCGCTGCGCGACGCCATGCTGGAAAGCTGGCAGCCGGACGCGGAGGGACGTTTCGCGGGGCAGGACGGGGCCGACCCGAACGTCTCGGGCTATTGCCGCTTCGCCGCCGATGCCGAGAGCGGCGAGTTCACGCTGAGAACCGTGAAGCCGGGCCCGGTGACCACCCGCGATGGCCGGATGCAGGCGCCTCATATCAGCCTCTGGATCGTCGCGCGCGGCATCAATATTGGCCTCAGCACGCGGATCTATTTCGAGGACGAAGAGAACGACGACGACCCGCTCCTGGGCCGGATCGAGCAGCGCCACCGGGTCGAGACGCTCATCGCAAAGAAGACCGGTGACGGAGCCTATCGCTTCGACATCCGCCTTCAGGGCGACGGCGAGACCGTGTTCCTCGATCTCTGAACCGATGTGTCGCAGCGAAATATTCGGTAGAATGACATGGATTTCGGGGCGGCTCCGGCCGTCCCATGCGCTTTTTCAAGCGCTTACAGACAAAAGCAAAGGTGACATATGAGCAATCCCTGCATCATCTGCGTGGCCATCACGGGCTCGGTCCCGACCAAGACCGACAATCCCGCAGTCCCGGTGACCGTCGCGGAACAGGTTGAATCGGTTCAGGAAAGCTTCGAGGCGGGCGCCACCATCGCGCATTGCCACGTGCGCGACGACGAGGGCAAACCGACCTCCGACCCCGAGCGCTTCGCGCGGCTCAAGGAGGGTATCGAAACGCATTGCCCGGGCATGATCGTGCAGCTTTCGACCGGCGGTCGCTCGGGCGCGGGGCAGGCGCGGGGCGGCATGCTGCCGCTCAAGCCGGACATGGCCTCGCTCTCGGTCGGATCGAACAACTTCCCGACCCGGGTCTACGAGAACCCGCCGGATCTGGTCGCCTGGCTCTCCGAGGAAATGCTCAAACACGATGTGAAGCCTGAGATCGAAGCCTTTGATCTGTCTCATATCGTCCAGGCCACGCGCATGGCCGACGCGGGCAAGATCGCCTCGCCGCTCTACGTCCAGTTCGTGATGGGTGTGAAGAACGCCATGCCGGTCGACGAGCGGATCTTCGATTTCTACATCGAGACCCTGCACCGTCTGGCCCCGAACGCGCTCTGGTGCGGTGCCGGGATCGGCGCGGCGCAGGCGCAGGTTAACGAATGGTGCATCTCGCGCGGCGGCCACACCCGCACCGGGCTGGAAGACAATATCCGCCTCGACAAGGAAACCCTCGCGCCCTCGAACGCGGCGCTGGTAAAAAGGACGGTGTCGATCTGCGAGAAATACGAGCGCCCGGTCGCGACCTGGCAGCAGGCGCGCGAGATCCTTGGCCTCAAGATGCCCGAGGTCGCCTGACCCGCGGGATCATTCCACCGCGAAAAGCGAGACCAGCACCCGGCCATGGCGCCGGGCGCCGGTTCCCACGAAGAGCGTGCGATTGACCCAGTCGTAACGCGCGTCGCCGGCCTCGAGCCGGGCCTGCGTGCGCATGTAATAGCGCGACGGATCGACCTCTTCGCCCGCGGCGATGGCCGCGATCACCTCGGCGGGGCCGTGGCGGTAACCGTAGTTCCGAATCTCGATGGTGACGCCATCCTCGGTCTCGATCGCGTAGCGCGTATCGAGCTCGGCCACGCCGCTCGGCCAGATGGTCTGCCAATCGGCCCCGAGATTGAGGATGCGCCCGTTGAGCCGCGGGCCCGTCACCGTGCCCCCGATGATCTGGAAAATCCGCCGATCCCCGGCGCGACCCTGTCCCATGTCCCGGATCGGGGCGAGATCGACGGTCAGGTCGCAGACATGGGCGAGGGCAGGCGGGGGCAGGGCAGACATCGGCGGCTCCTGTTGAGCAGGATCGGGACCGAGCGCGCATGCCTCTGCCCCGAAAAGAAATGGCCGCCGGACGGGTCAGTCGTCCGGCGGCCGGTTCATGGCGAGCAGAGGAGGTCAGCCGCCATGTTTTTCGATCAGCGCCTTGGCCTGGTCGATCAGCGCCTGGCCGTCGACACCATTGGCGTTCATCTCTTCGACCCAAGTGGCGATCACGGGCTGGGCTTTTTCCTTCCAACGAGCGACTTCCTCGGGCGGGAGCGTCACGATGGTGTTGCCCGCCGCCTCGGCGATATCGCGGCCCGGCTTGTCGTAGTCATACATGACCTGCGCGGCGAACTCGGCGAGCTTCATGCCGCTCTCGCCGTCGATCGCGGCTTTCACGTCGTCGGGCAGGCTGTCGTAGCGCGCCTTGTTCATCGTCATGATGATCGTGGCGGTGTAGAGCGACTCGTCGCCCCCGAACTCGGTGTGGTTGGTCACCAGATCGGCCAGCTTGATCGCGGGCGTCACCTCCCACGGGATCACTGTCCCGTCGACCACGCCCTTGGAAAGCGCCTCGGGGATCGCGGGCAGGGGCATCCCGACCGGGGTCGCGCCGAGTTCCTTCAGGAGGTTGGTGATGACGCGGGTCGGGCCGCGCATCTTGAGGCCTTCCATGTCCTCGAGCGTGTTGACGCCGTTCTCGGTGTGGATCACGCCGGGGCCGTGAACCCATGCGCCCAGCACATGCGTGTCGCTGTACTCGCCGGCCTGAAGCTCGGTCTCGACCAGTTCCTGGAACGCCTTCGCGGTGGCGACCGGGTCGGTCATCATGAAGGGCAGCTCGAAAACCTCGGTCTTCGGGAAGCGGCCCGGGGTGTAGCCGACGACCGTCATCACGATATCCGCGACGCCGTCGACCGCCTGGTCGTAGAGGCTCGGAGGCGTGCCGCCGAGCGACATCGCGTCGTAATGCTCGATCTTCACCTTGCCGCCGGAGGCCTCCTCGACCCGGGTCGCCCAGGGCTTCAGGATATGCGCGGGAACGGTCGCCGGGGGCGGCAGGAACTGGTGCAGGCGCAGGGTGATCTCTTGCGCCGACAGGGCGCCGGGGATCATCCCGAGGGCGAGCGCGGCAGCTGCGGCCGAGCGCAGGAATGTTCTCTTGATCATGTGTCCTCCCTAGGTCCGGCCTCCTCCGACCGGATTGATGATAAGCTATAACCGATAGACTCGGTGTCGCAAGCGATCAGTTCAGCGTCACAGGAAGGTTCCGCGGACCGCGGAACCCGAACCCGTAAAACTGAACCTCTTCAGGTGCTTCCAAACTCATGTTCGGAAACCGGTCGAAGAGCATCGGCAGCATGATATTGGCGATCATCCGGCGCGCGACATGCTTTCCCTGGCAGAAATGCGGACCGTTGCCGAAGCTCTGGTGGTCGATGCGCTCGCGGAAGATATTGAAGAGATGCCCGTTCTCGACGACGTCCTCGTCCCAGTTGGCCGAGGCCTGGATGGTCATCACCGTATCGCCCTTGGGAATTTGGATACCGCGGATCTCGGTATCCTCGGTGACGAGCCGCGAAGAGGCCTGGATGGGCGCGACCCAGCGGACGCCTTCCTCGAAGGCCTGCGACCACATCGCGTCGCGCTTGGCGGCCTCGAGCTGATCGGGATTGGTCAGAAGACCGTAGAGAATGGTCAGTAGCGCGTCGCGCGGCTCGTTGATCCCGCCGCCGATGGCGATCTTAATGTTCGCGTAGATCTGGCTCGTTGGGATCGGATCGTCCGCATTGACCATCACCGAAAGCGCCGAGGCATTGGGCTCGGCCCGGTGCTGGTCGGAGGCGCGGTCGAAGAGCACGTCCATCTCGTCATTGGCGGCGTCGCAAGGCGCGAAGAGATCTTCGCTCCAACCGAAATTGCCGGCGCCGTCGATCAGCACCTGCGACCAGCGCTGCATCTCCTCGTCGCTCGCCTCGGTGATCCCGAGGAGATGCGTGAGACAGCGCGCGGCGAAGGGACCGGCGAGCGCCGGGAACAGATCGACGGTTTCGCCGCGGGGCAGGCGGGCCACATACTCCTCGGCGATCTTCGTGTAGGTCTCCTCCCAGTTCTGCTTGATCGCGCGCCCGCCGAAGGCCGAGGCCATCGCGTGCCGTTCGGCCCGGTGCTCGTCACCATCCTTGCGCATCAGCGTATGCGCCCGGAAGGCGCGCTTCATGGGCGTGTTCGGATCGTCGGACGAGAAGAGCTCGGGGTTGTCCTTGACGTATTTCGTGTCCTCGGCCTTGGTCAGCAGCGTGCGACCGGCAGATTTCACCGTAATAACAGGCGTTTCTTTGCGAAACTTCGTGTAGATCGGGTAGGGGTCGAGCGTCAGGTCGCGGATCGTCGTCTGATCGTCGACGGGCGCGGTGCGGGCGGCGGTCGCTGTGGTCATGTGTGGTCTCCCTTGGCCACAGAGGTAGACCGCGCTGGGACATTTGGCAAAGCGATGCTATTTGTAAGCTCCATCGAAACTGTCGATCGGGATGGCATGAAGAAACACGATCCGATGTCGGTGGATTTCGCCGCGCTCCGGGTGCTGCAACTCGTGCTGTCCTATGGCTCGTTCAGCCGCGCGGCCGAGGCGCTGGAGGTCACGCAAAGCTCCGTCAGCTACACGGTCGACCGCCTGCGCAAGGTGTTCGGCGATCCGCTTTTCGTGCGCCAGGGCGCCGGGATCGTGGCGACCGACCGCTGCCAGGAGATCGTCGCCACGGCGGCGCGCATGATCGACGAATTCAGCGCCTTGTCGGCGCCGACCGAGTTCGATCCGTGGGCCGCGGAAGACGAGATCGTACTGTCCTGCAACTATTATGAGCGCGTGACGCTCTTGCCGGGGCTGGTGCGGCGGCTGCGCCGCGATGCGCCGGGCATCCGGCTCAAGGTGATCTCGTCGGCGGTGCGCGGCAAGGAGCAGCTCGACCGCGGCGAGAGCGAGCTGCTGATCGGGCCGATCCGGTTGCAGGAGACCGGCTTTTTCGGACGCGTGCTGCTGCGCGACGTGCATGTGATCGTGATGGCCGAGGATCATCCGCTGGCGGGCTCGGAGATCGATCTCAAGACGTTTCTCGGCTGGCCCCAGGCGGTGGTGAATTACGGCGTGAGCTGGCGGTCGCGGATCGTCCAGGCGGTCGCCGAAATGGGTCACGAACCGAACACGGTGATCGAGGTGCCAAGCCCGGCGCATCTGCCGCGGCTGATCGAAGGCACGGATTTGATCGCGACCGTGCCGTCACGCATCGCCCAGAGCTTCGGGCCGGTCATCGCGGTCGTGCCATGTCCGGTGGAGGCGGATCTCGAAGTGCATCTGTTTTGGACCGAGCGCACGCATCGCGCTCCGATGCACCAATGGCTGCGCGGGCAGATCGCGGAAGTGGCGCAGGAGACCGGTCCGGATACCCGGGGCGAGACGCACCCGGTTATCTCATAATCAGTATTATGTAATTACCAGATGAGCACACCAGTCGACCAAAGCACCAACCCACCAGGCTTCTTCTTTTTCCAAATACGCAAAACGGCCCCGACGCCCGCCATTCTCGATCCCCTGACGGATCGCCACACCGACCGGCCACGAAAAAACCGGAGCCCCGAGAGGCTCCGGTCGTGTTTCTAGCGCAAACTCAGTCGCTTACTGCCAGGACTTGATCAGCTCGTCATAGCTGACGGTCTTGGGCTCTTCGTCCTCGTTCTCGATCTTGGCATACGGCGCGCCGGGCTGGTCGAACCAGTACTGCGCGTCCTGCTCCTCGTTCATGACCGGACCGATATCGCCCTGGATGCCCGCACGCTCGAGACGCTCCAGAACCGACTCCTGGTCGGCACAGAGCGCGTCCAGCGCTTCCTGCGGGGTCTTGGCGCCGGACATGGCGTCACCGATGTTCTGCCACCAAAGCTGCGCGAGCTTCGGGTAATCCGGCACGTTGGTGCCGGTCGGCGACCACTGGACGCGGGCCGGAGACCGGTAGAATTCCACCAGGCCGCCCAGCTTGTCGGCGCGCTCGGTGAAGCTCTCGTGCTGGATCGTCGACTCGCGGATGAAGGTCAGGCCGACATGGCTCTTCTTCACGTCCACGGTCTTCGAGGTGACGAACTGGGCGTAGAGCCAGGCCGCCTTGGCCCGATCGACCGGGGTCGATTCCATCAGCGTCCATGAGCCTGCGTCCTGGTAGCCGACCTTCTGGCCTTCCTTCCAGTAGACGCCATGCGGGCTCGGCGCCATGCGCCACTTGGGCGTGCCGTCCTCGTTCATCACCGGCAGGTCGGGCTCGACCGTGGCGGCGGTGAAGGCGGTGTACCAGAACATCTGCTGCGCGACGTTGCCCTGCGCCGGGATCGGGCCGGCTTCGGAGAAGGTCATGCCTGCGGCTGCGGGCGGCGAATACTTCTCAAGCCATTCGATGGCCTTGGTCACGGCGTAGACCGCCGCCGGAGAGTTGGTCGCACCGCCACGGGCCACGCAGGAGCCGGTGGGCTGGCTGTTCTCGTTCACCCGGATGCCCCATTCGTCGACCGGAAGGCCGTTCGGTTCACCCACATCGCCCATGCCGGCCATCGACATCCACGCGTCGGTGTAGCGCCAGCCGAGCGACGGGTCCTTCTTGCCATAGTCCATGTTGCCGAAGACCTCGCCCTCGACACCGAGATGGCTGAGGTCGCGGCCGGTGAAGAACTCGGCGATGTCCTCGTAGGCCGACCAGTTGACCGGAACGCCGAGATCGTAGCCATAGGCTTCCTTGAAGTCGGCCTGGTTCTTCTCGTCGTTGAACCAGTCGTAGCGAAACCAGTAGAGGTTCGCGAACTGCTGGTCGGGCAGCTGGTAGACCTTGCCGTCCGGGCCGGTGGTGAAGCTCAGGCCGATGAAATCCTCGAGGTCGAGCCCGGGATTGGTGACGTCAGCCCCCTCGCCCGCCATCCAGTCGGTCAGGTTGCGCGCCTGCTGGTAGCGCCAATGCGTGCCGATCAGGTCGCTGTCGTTGATGTAGCCGTCGTAGATGTTCTCGCCGGACTGCATCTGGGTCTGGAGCTTCTCGACCACGTCGCCTTCGCCGATCAGGTCATGGGTGACCTGGATGCCGGTGATGGCGCTGAAGGCCGGTGCAAGCACCTGGCTTTCGTATTCGTGGGTGGTGATCGTCTCGGAGACGACCTTGATCTCCATACCGGCAAAGGGCTGCGCGGCATCGACGAACCACTGCATCTCGGCTTCCTGCTCTTCGCGGGTGAGCGCCGACATGTCGCCGATCTCGGCATCGAGGAAGGCGGTCGCCTCCTCCATGCCGGCGAAGGCGCCGGTGCCCAGCACCGACAGCACCATGGCCAGCGATGTGGTTGATTTCAGGGTCAAGTTCATGAGGTACCTCCCGTTGAACGAACTTGTTGGTGTCTTGAGGCGGCGCCGGTGCGGGTTCTGTGACCCTTGCACCCGGAACGCCGCCGAGCGTCCCCGATCTACACCCAGCGGAACACCGCCGCGGCAAAGATCAGGCAGAGGATCAGCGCAACCGGTTGGTTGGCGCCGACCAATCCAAGCCAGGCCAGATTGATGAAGGCCGAGCCGAGAAGAGTGATGAAGAGCCGGTCGCCGCGCGTCGTCTCGATCCTGAGGACGCCGACACGCGGGGTTTCGGGATACCGGATCGCGAGCACCGTGAAGACCACGAGCAGCGCCGCGATGATGAGGAAGAAGGCCGCCGTGGGCCAGGTCCAGGCCATCCATGCCATTTTACACGTTCCTCCCAAGTTTCTCACAAGTGTCGAGAAACTCTTCCTGCTCGCGGAATTTCAAAACCAACTCACGTCCACCTGGATAGACAAAGTTGATGGTTCGAATTTTGCTGTGAACTTCAATCCACGCAGAAGCCGCGACATTAACGAGTTGTATCCCATCGATCGGGACTGTTTCTTCTTGGTGCGATGCGCTGTCGAAGAAACGTTCAAAACATTCAACGTCGTAAATCGAAATTTTTAGCATGGTGTTAGCTTCCATAGCTGCGCTCGTTGGAAATGATATCGACCAATGAAGATATGCTCGCGAACTCTCTTTTGCAAAACTCTCTTCAAACCGATGGAGTGACGGACGGACAGAAGAAAAGAAAACCGCAACATCACGGATAGAACTCGCACCAGGCGTTGTAGATCCAGCCGCGAAACTTCGCCTCGCGACCGTTCATCGAGCCGTTCTCGACATAGAGCCATTTGCCGCGACCGCCGTAGATGTAGGCGGCGTCGCCATTGTGGAGACTGCCGATCTGCGCGTAGTTGGTCCCCGGTCCGGCACGCAGGGCGAGAAATCCATCGCCGTTCGGATCGAGCCCTTTCACGAGACAACCGGATTCGGACCAAGCGCGATCCGCCGGAACAACGATGTTCTGCGCAACCGCTGGCGTGGCAAGCGCGGCCATCAGAAATCCTGCAAGCAATTTACTCATAAAAACCTCCCAAGTCTTTTTAATAAAATTAACAGCACCTCACTGCCTCCAGCTCGGAAGCGGATCGGTGTGGCAGCCGCAGCCCGACCCGGAGGGCGCAGCCGACGCGCGTGTCTCGCAAGCCAACTCCATGCCGGAAAACGAATATGCCTGTCCCGAGAACTCCACGGACACGCTGCCGTTGCCCCAGCACCAATTCCCGTCTCCGGAAGGCGCATGAAACGCATCACAGGCATTGCCGAGATACAAAGGACGTCCCGCGAAACGACCCTCGCGAAGGGTCAGAACGTATCCGTTTTCGTTGCAGACCAGATCATGCGAGGGCGGTACGTTATGCTCTGTCGCCGAGGCGCCCGAGGCGACCAGTCCGATGAGGGCCAGCGATCTCATGATCACACCCGTCCCAGGGCGAAGCCCTTGGCGATGTAGTTGCGCACGAAGTAGATCACGAGCGCGCCAGGCACGATGGTCAGGACGCCCGCCGCGGCCAAGACGCCCCAGTCGATGCCCGCGGCGCCTTGGGTCCGGGTCATGATCGCGGCGATGGGTTTCGCGTCGACCGTGGTCAGCGTGCGCGACAGGAGAAGCTCCACCCAGGAGAACATGAAGCAGAAGAAGGCGGCGACGCCGATGCCGCTCGCGATCAGGGGCATGAAGATCTTCACGAAGAACGCGCCGAAGCTGTAGCCGTCGATATAGGCGGTCTCGTCGATCTCCTTCGGCACGCCGCGCATGAAGCCCTCGAGGATCCAGACCGCCAGCGGCACGTTGAAGAGACAATGCGCCAGCGCCACCGCGATATGCGTGTCGAAGAGCCCGACCGACGAGTAGAGCTGGAAGAACGGCAGCGCGAAGACCGCCGGAGGCGCCATGCGGTTGGTCAGGAGCCAGAAGAACAGGTGCTTGTCGCCCATGAAATGGTAGCGCGAGAACGCGTAGGCCGCGGGCAGCGCCACCGCGAGCGAGATCACCGTGTTCATCACCACATAGATCAGCGAATTCACATAGCCCATGTACCAGGCCGGATCGCTGAAGATGGTGGCGTAATTGGCGAGCGTGAAGTTCGACGGAAAGAGCGTGAAGCTGTTGAGGATCTCGGTGTTCGTCTTGAAGCTCATGTTCAGGAGCCAGTAGATCGGCAAGAGCAGGAACACGAGGTAGAGCGTCATCACGACGGCGCTCGAGTTCACCCGGACGCGGCGGCGGCGGTTGCTGCCCTCGGCCGCGAGGCTCTCGGGAATGGTATCCGTGGTCGCTTCGGTCATCCGTCAATCCTCCGGACGGTCGTCGTTTGGGCGGGGACCGGGGCAGGTGGTTGGGCCCCCTGCCCTCGGATCATGGCTGTCTCGTTCGGACGGTCGCGCAGGCTCATGCTCACATGCCCTTTTTGTCGAGATTGACCATCACGGTGTAGAACACCCAGGAGATCAGCAGGATTACGAGGAAATACATCAGCGAGAACGCCGCCGCCGGTCCGAGGTCGAACTGTCCCAGAGCCATTTTCACGAGGTCGATGGAGAGAAGCGTGGTGGCGTTGCCCGGCCCGCCTCCGGTCACGACGAAAGGCTCGGTGTAGATCATGAAGCTGTCCATGAAGCGCAGGAGGATCGCGATCATCAACACGCCCATCATCTTGGGCAGTTCGATGAAGCGGAACACCTTCCAGCGCGAGGCCTGGTCGATCTTGGCGGCCTGGTAATAGGCGTCCGGGATCGACTTGAGACCCGCATAGGCCAGAAGCGCCACGAGCGAGGTCCAGTGCCAGACATCCATCACGATGATCGTGGCCCAGGCCGCAAGCGTGTCCTGCGTGTAGTTGTAGGAGATGCCGAGCGCGTCGAGCGTGTAGCCCAGAAGCCCGATATCGACGCGGCCGAAGATCTGCCAGATCGTGCCGACCACGTTCCAGGGGATCAGGAGCGGCAGCGACATCAGGACGAGGCAGAAGGACGACCAGAACCCCGATTTCGGCATGTTGAGCGCCACGAAGATGCCCAGCGGCACCTCGATGGCGAGGATGATGGCCGAGAAAAGGAGCTGGCGCTGGAGCGCGTTCCACATCCGCTCGTCCTCGAGCATCTCCTCGAACCATTCGAGCCCGGCCCAGAAGAACTGGTTGTTCCCGAAGGTGTCCTGGACGGAGTAGTTGACCACGGTCATCAGCGGGATCACCGCCGAGAATGCCACGAGCACGAGGACCGGCAGCACGAGGAACCAGGCCTTCTGGTTGACGGTCTTGTCCATCAGCGGAAACCTCCGGTTCGGGTCTTGAGGAGATCGTGTCTCATGCCGCCTCTCCCGTCGCGTGCGCTCCGGAGGGCGCGACGCGCCAGTCGTCGGCATAGACGTTGACGTGATCGGGATCGAAGGTGACGCGGGTCATGTCCGCGCCGATCTCGGTGCCCTCGTCGGCAATGATGTTAAGCGCTTTGCCCGAAAGCTTCGCGCGGATGATCTTGTGGCGGCCAACGTCTTCGACGCGGACGATCTCGACCGGTAGGCCCTCGGTCGACGAAAGCGACACAAACTCCGGCCGGACGCCGATCTCGACCTTGCCCGAGAGCGCTCCGTAGCCCGCGCCGAGCGGCACGCTGCCGGCATCGAGATGCGCGGTCCGGCCCTCGATCCGCGCCGGCAGGACGTTCATGCCGGGCGAGCCGATGAAATAGCCCACGAAGGTGTGCTCGGGCGTCTGGAACAGCTCCTCCGGCGTGCCGATCTGGACGACGCGCCCGTCGAACATCACGACGACCTTGTCGGCGAAGGTCAGCGCCTCGGTCTGGTCATGGGTGACGTAGATCATCGTGTGGCCGAAATCGGCATGGAGCTTCTTGAGCTGGGTCCGAAGCTCCCATTTCATATGCGGGTCGATCACCGTCAGCGGCTCGTCGAAGAGAAGCGCGTTGACGTCCTCGCGGACCATGCCGCGCCCGAGGCTGATCTTCTGCTTGGCGTCCGCCGTGAGGCCGCGCGCCTTGCGGTCGAGCACCGCCTCCACGTCGATCATCTTGGCGACGCGCCCGACACGGCGGGCGATCTCGGCGCCATCCATGCCGCGGTTCTTGAGCGGAAATGCGAGGTTCTCGCGCACCGTCATCGTGTCGTAGACCACCGGGAACTGGAACACCTGCGCGATGTTGCGCTCGGCGGTGGGCAGGCGCGTAACGTCTGTGTCACCAAAGAGCACCCGGCCGTGGCTCGGGATCAGAAGACCCGAGATGATGTTGAGAAGCGTGGATTTCCCGCAGCCCGACGGCCCCAGAAGCGCGTAGGCCTCGCCGTCGCGCCAGGTGTGGTTCAGCTCCTTGAGCGCGTAATCGCCCTCGTCAGACGGGTTCGCCAGGTAGGAATGGGCCAGATTGTCGAGGGTGATCTGCGCCATTACGCGGCCTCCGCATAGGGGGCCGAGGCGACGAGCGCGCCGTCCTCGGAGAAGAGATAGACATGCGCGGGGTCGAGATAGACGGTCAGCCCCTGCCCCGGTTTCAGATCGCGCACGCCGTGCACCAGCCCGACCCATCGCTGGCCGTGGTGATCGAGATGGACGAAGGTTTCCGACCCGGTGATCTCGGTAACCGAGAGCGTGGTGTCGAAGCCGATGGCTCCGGGACGATGCGCGTCGAGCGAGACGTGGTTGGGCCGGAACCCCGCGAGATAGGCGCCATCGCTCAGGCCCTCGGGTCCGAAGCGGTCCGCGTCGATGCTCTGGCCGCCCTCGGTGGTGTAGCTCGCGCCGCGCTTGGTCAGGCGCAGGAAGTTCATCGGCGGATCCGAGAAGACCCGCGCCGTGGTTGCGTCGCTCGGCTGGCGGTAGACGCGGGCGGTCGGGCCGAACTGCGTCACGCGGCCCTCCCAGAGCGTCGCGCAATTGCCGCCGAGGAGCAGCGCTTCCTCGGGTTCGGTGGTCGCGTAGACGAAGATCGAGCCGGATTCCTCGAAGATGCGCGGGATCTCGGCGCGCAACTCCTCGCGCAGCTTGTAATCGAGGTTCGCCAGCGGCTCGTCGAGCAGCACCAGACCTGCGTTCTTGACCAGAGCGCGCGCCAGGGCGCAGCGCTGCTGCTGGCCTCCGGAAAGCTCCAGCGGCTTGCGGTCGAGCATCGGCGAGAGCTGCATCAGGTCGGCGGCCTCGCGGACCTTGCGGTCGATCTCGTCCTTGCCGAGACCCAGAAGCCGCATTGGCGAGGCGATGTTGTCGTAGACGGTCATCGACGGGTAGTTGATGAACTGCTGGTAGACCATCGCCACCTTGCGGTCCTGCACCCGCTGGCCGGTCACGTCCTCGCCCTTCCAGTGGATCGTGCCGCTGGTGGGCATGTCGAGCCCGGCCATCAGCCGCATGAGCGACGTCTTCCCCGAGGTCGTCGGGCCGAGCAGCACGTTCATGGTGCCGCCTTCAAGCGTCAGATCGGTCGGGTGGATATGCACCTGCCCGTCGACCGATTTCGATACGCCTTTGAGCTCAAGCGTCATGCTGCCTCTCCCCTGTCATTCCGCCGCCTCCGGGCGCGTGTCGCGTGCCGCCGCCATGAACCGGTCGATCTCGGCGATCTCGCCAGCGTCGAGCCGCAGGCCCTGTTTGCTGCGGCGCCAAACCACGTCCTCCGCGGTGCGCGCGAACTCCCGTGACATGAGCCATTTGATTTCCGCCTCGGTCAAGGTCGCACCGAAGCTTCGACCGAGATCGGCTTCGGTTTTCGCGTCTCCGAGGATCTCGGCCGCTTCGGTCCCGTAGGCGCGCACGAGCCGCAACGCCCAGTCATTGCTCAGAAATCCGTAATCCCGCAACAGATCCGCCACGAGATCCTCGATGCCGGTCACGGCGAAATTTCCGCCCGGCAGCGCCACGCCAGCGGTCCAGGCCCCGCGCTTGGTCGGCACATGCGCGGCCATCTTGTCGAGCGCGTGCTCGGCCAAACGGCGATAGGTGGTGATCTTGCCGCCGAACACGTTCAGCATCGGCGCGCCTGCGCTTTCGTCGATCTTCAGCGTGTAGTCCCGGGTCGCTGCCGTCGCGCTCGACGCGCCGTCGTCATAGAGCGGACGCACGCCCGAATAAGTCCAGACGATGTCCTCCTCGGAGATCGGGTCGGCGAGGTAAGAATTAGCGAAGTCGATGAGGTAGCGGCGCTCTTCCGGCGTGCAGACCGGACGCTCAGAGGGATCGGGATGGTCGCTGTCGGTGGTCCCAATCAGCGTGAAATCCCGCTCATACGGGATGGCGAAGATGATCCGCCCGTCGGTCCCTTGGAAAAAGTAGCACTTGTCGTGATCGAAGAGACGCTTGGTCACGATATGACTGCCACGCACGAGGCGAACCCCATCCGTGGCCTCGCTGTCGATCGTGTCGTGCAGAAGCCGCCCGACCCAGGGACCGCCCGCGTTGACGAGCAACTTCGCCCGGAACATGTCACGCTGTCCGGTCTCGGCATCCTCGGTTTCGATATGCCACATGCCGCCGTCGACGCGGGCCGACAGGACCCGCGTTCGCGTCAGGATCTCTGCACCCCGTGCCTCTGCATCGCGGGCATTGAGTGCGACGAGGCGCGAATCCTCGACCCAGCAATCGGAATATTCGAACGCGGTCTCGAAGCGTGACTGCAGGGGCGCGCCTTCCTTGGTGCCAGGCAGCGACAGCGTGGCGGTGCCGGGCAGGATCTTCCGTCCGCCGAGATGGTCATAGAGGAACAACCCCAGCCGGATGAGCCAGGCCGGACGACGGCCCCGCATCCACGGCATCACCGCACCTAGAAGCCGAGATGTCGGTGTCTCGGCATCGAAGCGCATGTCGCGATGATACGGCAGCACGAAGCGCATCGGCCAAGAGATATGCGGCATGGCGCGCAGCAGAACTTCGCGCTCGATCAAGGCCTCGCGGACAAGGCGGAACTCGAAATACTCGAGATACCGCAATCCGCCGTGAAATAGTTTAGTCGATGCAGAAGAGGTCGCCGAGGCCAGATCGTCCATCTCGGCGAGAGTGACCGTCAGGCCGCGCCCCGCCGCGTCACGGGCGATACCGCATCCGTTGATGCCGCCTCCGATGACGAACAGATCGCTGATGTGATGATCGCTGGCCTGCGCCACGCGGTCCCCTCCCCCGGTCGTCTTTTCGACGTTCTTGAACCCAAGTATCCCCCCAAGCGAAGCCATGCGCAATCGAATTGCGCGCGTTTATGTTCGGTTTTTATTTTTAAGCGTATTTCCAGACGCTTCCGCCCACTCAACATCTGTCCTGACGCCAGCGAGGCTGCGCTCGCCGCATGAATCCAGCGGTTTCCCTTGGGGAAGAGCGCGTTTTTCGCCTATTGTGTGTTCGTTCTTGTTCGAATCGCCGTCAGGAGGCGTTCCACCCATGTCCCAGACCTTCCGGCATCCCGAGATTCTCGAGATCGCGCGGCGCGAAGGCAAAGTGACCGTAGAGGGGCTGGCGGCGCATTTCGGCGTGACCTTGCAGACGATCCGGCGGGATCTGACCGATCTGGCCGAGGCCGGACGTCTTGAACGCGTTCATGGGGGCGCGGTGCTCCCGTCCGGGACGACCAATATCGGCTACGAGGAACGGCGCAACCTGAGCGCCGACGCCAAGGCCGCCATTGCCCGCGCCTGTGCGGCGCGGGTGCCGAACGGCATCTCGGTTTTCCTCAATATCGGCACCTCGACCGAAGCGGTGGCCCGCGAGCTCCTGCAGCACGAGGACCTGATGGTGGTCACCAACAACGTGAACGTGGCCACGCTCCTCGTCGCCAATCCCGACTGCACCCTCATTCTGACCGGCGGACAGCTGCGTCGGGCCGATGGCGGGCTGGTGGGCGCCCTGGCGGCCGAGACCATCCGCCAGTTCAAGTTCGATCTGGCGGTGATCGGCTGCTCGGCGCTCGACCGTGACGGCGACATGCTGGATTTCGACATTCAGGAAGTCAGTGTCAGCCAGGCCATCCTGCGCCAATCGCGCAAGACGTTCCTGGTCGCCGATCACGTCAAGTTCTCGCGCACGGCGCCGGCCCGCATCGCGTCGCTCGCCGATATCGACACCCTCTTCACCGACCGGCCCTTGCCGCCGGACCTGTCGCGAGCGTGCCGCGAATGGCAGACCGAAGTGATCGTCGCATCGCCGGTCGATACTGCACGGCTGGTCTAGACCTAGTGGAGAGACAGCGCCTTTCGCCTATTTCGTGTGCTGATTACACCATAGGCTGAATTTCGAGGCTCACCCCCTGTTTATCGAATCGTGCGCGTGGTATTCAAATCGGCAGCTTCACCGGTTTACTAGGTTGACGAAAGTTCCATGCAGCGTTTGCTGATTCTGAACGGCCCTAATTTGAACCTCTTAGGGACTCGGCAGCCCGAGGTTTACGGCCGCACCACCCTCGCCGACATCGAATCGATGTGCCGCGCCCATGCCGAAACGGTGGGCGTGGACCTGGATTTCGACCAATCCAACCATGAGGGTGCGCTGGTCGATGCGATCCATGCCGCCAAGGGGCGCTCGGCCGGGATCATCCTGAACGCGGGCGCCTACACGCACACCTCCATCGCGCTGATGGATGCGATCGCCTCGGTCGAACTGCCAGCGATCGAACTGCACCTCTCGAACGTGCATGCGCGCGAAGACTTCCGCCATGTTTCGTATATCGCGCGCGTCGCGGTCGGCGTCATCTGCGGCTTCGGAGCCCGCGGCTACACGCTGGCGATGGACGCGCTCGTTTCTCATCTCGACCGGTAAGGGCGCTTGGTCCGGGATTTCCTGGTTGCGCTCAATTCCGCCGACAGCATGGACGGGCTGTGGGCGGTGCATGTGGAGTGCATGGCCAGCTATGGCTTCACCCGCATGCTCTACGGCGTCACGCGCTTCCGGCACGGCGATTCACTCGGAGATCCGAGCGATTTCCTGATGCTGACCAATCACAGCCCCGACTACGCCTCGGCCTTCGTGAACCAGCGTCTCTATGCGGATGCGCCGATGGTGCGCTGGGCCCTCGAGCACGAAGGTGCCGCCTCGTGGAGCCTCCTCCATGCCCGCGCCGCCGCGGACGATCTCAGCCCCGCCGAGCGCCGCATCTACGAGTTCAACCGGCAGCACGGTGTCGTCGCCGGGTACACGATCTCCTTTCCCAGCCAGTCGCGCCGCACCAAGGGCGCGATCGGCCTCGTGGCGAAACCGGAGATGACCCAGGACGAGGTCGACGCGATCTGGGAGGAGCATGGCGAGGATATCGAGCTTGCCAACAACCTCCTGCATCTCAAGGTCCTGAGCCTGCCGCACGAGCCCGCCGACCAAAGCCTGACCGCGCGCCAGCGCGAGGTCCTCGAATATGTCGCCGACGGCAAGACCATCGGCGACGTCGCTCAGATCACCGGCCTGACCGCCGCGACGGTCGAGAAGCACCTCCGGCTCGCGCGGCAAGCCCTGAACGTGGACAGCACCGCGCAGGCGGTGGTGAAGGCGACCTTCCGCAACCAGGTGTTCGTCGTCGGCCTCGAGGATGGCGGCTTGAGCGGGAAACCCAAACCCGAGAAATAATCCTCAGGTTGAGTCATTCTGCGGGGCACAATTAGAGATCGTTCTTTGCGTGCCCGATTGATCACGCATGAACGACAATCAGGTCCCGATCCCCCCAAAGGTCAGGAATCCCTTACTTTCTAAACGTGCGATGCCGTCACACTCTACACGCGTTCCGTGAGTGATGGCCGCAAGGCCATGGAACGGCCGGGGCCAGACCTTCGTAATTTCGGAGCGTCCTGGCCTCGGCACCCTTGTTGTGTGGGGATACGCGCGTCTTAGCCTCTCGCGAGGCCACCGAGACGCGCCAATCCTAGGGCCGGCTCGCTTCTGTCACGTGCATGAGCGATCCGGACCGACCTTTTTTACAAAACCTTTGTCGCGTTGCGGTCATCGTTTGGCCCAGCACGACAAGAGCCGCCGGGCACCCCCGGCGGCTCTCAAATCGGTCAATCTCTCTGTCGAAGCCGAAGCCCCGATCCGGGAGGATCAGCCCTGTGCGGCCTTCGCGACCTCGGCCGCGAAATCCTCTTTCTCTTTCTCGATGCCTTCGCCAACCTGCATGCGCACATAGCCGGTGATCTCGACGCCGGCATCCTTGGCGGCCTGCGCCACGGTCTTGTCGGGATCGATCACGAAGGCCTGGCCGAGAAGCGTCACCTCGGCGAGGAACTTCTTCATGCGGCCCTCGATCATCTTCTCGATGACCTGCTCGGGCTTGCCGCTTTCGCGCGCGATGTCGATCTGGACCTGACGCTCCTTCTCGACCACTGCCGGATCGAGATCGGCCTCGGAGAGCGACGCGGGGTTCACGGCGGCGATATGCATCGCGACCTGGCGACCGAACGCTTCGTTCTCGCCCGAGAGCGCGACCAGAACGCCGATATTGCCCATGCCGTCGGTAGCGGCGTTGTGGACGTAGGACACGACCTGACCGCCCGAGAGCTTGGCCATCCGGCGCAGCGTCATGTTCTCGCCGATCTTGGCGATCTTGTCGGTGATCAGCTCGGAGACCTTCTTGCCGCCGGCCTCGGCATCGGCCAGCGCCTCGACGCTGTCCACGCCGACCGCGGCATCCGCGATCTGGCCGACCATCTCCTGGAACTCGGCGTTCTTGGCGACGAAATCGGTCTCGGCATTGACCTCGACCGCGACGCCGGTGCCGCCATCGACCTTGACGGCAACGAGGCCCTCTGCGGCCGTGCGGCCGGATTTCTTGGCGGCCTTGGCCAGGCCCTTGGTGCGGAGCCAGTCAACGGCGGCGGTCATGTCGCCATCGTTCTCGGTCAGGGCTTTCTTGGCATCCATCATGCCTGCGCCGGTCATCTCGCGCAGCTCTTTCACCTGTGCGGCTGTAATCGCCATGGTGGTTCTCCTCGATTGGATTGCGGGGCCGCCCGGACGGCGGGCAGCCCTGGAAATATCATCTGCTGATGTCGCGGATGCGACGATGGGCTCAGCCCTCGGCCTTTTCCTCGGCGGGAGCCTCTTCGGCGGCGGCCTCTTCGACCGGCGCCTCTTCGAGCGCACCGAGATCGACGCCGGCAGCGCCCATCTGGGCGGTCATGCCGTCGAGCGCGGCGCGGCTGACGAGGTCGCAGTAGAGCGCGATGGCACGGGCCGCGTCATCGTTGCCGGGGATGATGTAGTCCACGCCCTCGGGCGAGCAGTTGGTGTCGACCACGGCCACGACCGGGATGCCGAGCTTGTTGGCTTCGGCGACGGCGAGCTGCTCTTTCTTGACGTCGATGACGAAGAGCATGTCGGGCACGCCACCCATCTCGCGGATGCCGCCGAGCGAGGCCTGCAGCTTCTGCTGGTCACGCTCCATGTTCAGGCGCTCTTTCTTGGTGAGGCCCTCGGCGCCCTGCTCCATCTGCTCGTCGATCGACTTGAGACGGTTGATCGACTGCGACACGGTCTGCCAGTTGGTCAGCGTGCCACCGAGCCAGCGGTGGTTCATGTAGTACTGCGCGCATTTCTCTGCGGCTTCCGCGACCGGCTGCTGCGCCTGGCGCTTGGTGCCGACGAAGAGCACGCGGCCGCCCTTGGCGACGGTCTCGCGGATCGCGTTGAGCGCCGCGTCCAGCATCGGGACGGTCTGCGTCAGGTCCATGATGTGGATGCCGTTGCGCGCGCCGTAGATGAACTCGCCCATGCGGGGGTTCCAACGCTGCGTCTGGTGGCCGAAGTGAACGCCGGCTTCGAGGAGCTGGCGCATGGAGAACTCGGGAAGAGCCATGCCGTATTACCTTTCCGGTTTACGCCTCGGCGGGGAGAAGACCGTTCGGTCAACCGGTGGACGTCCGGGGATGTCTCCCCCGATCCGCCCGCCCCCGCCTGCGGGATTGCGAATGCGCGCGCTGATAGCGGGGTTTCACCCGACGCGCAACCCCTCGACGGGCCGGAGCCTGTGGCCGGCGTTGGGGTGCGTATTTGGAAAAAGAAGAAGCCTCAGGAGCGCCGCGCCCTTGAGCTTCTCTTTTTCCCAAATACCGCCGGGGGTGAATTGGCCGAAGGCCAAGAGGGGGCAGCGCCCCCTGCTTTGCCGTTATTTGGGGTTCTCACCGGGAGCCGTTCCACGGCTGCACGCTGGCCGCGCTGGGCCAGGATTGCAAGGAATTCAGCAGATGAGCTGCGCCGGAGGCATCCCGTCGATCTCGGTCGTGAATAGCCCCGTGTATCGTGGACGCCTTCTTCGCTAATTTTGAGGCAAGGAGGCCATGATGAGCAGCAGCAAGTTC